>CAZJQM010000043.1:0-6149 GCA_964548355.1 uncultured Pseudomonadota bacterium | reverse complement strand
GGGTGACTTTTAAGGATCCCCGTACAGGTGATGAAGTTTTTTTAAGTCCGGAAACGTCTATTCAGGCACAAAAAGATTTAGGTGCAGATATCATTATTCCATTTGATGAGTTGCCGCCATATCATATCGATCCGCGTATTCTTGAACAATCGTTACACCGCACACACCGTTGGGAAGAACGCTCATTACAAGAGCATCTAAAATCTCCCAATAAACAAGCCATGTATGCCGTAATTCACGGTGGTGTAGATAGGCAGTTGCGCACCATGAGTATCGATTTTCTAACTAAGCTTCCATTTGATGGTTGGTCGGTCGGTGGCAGCTTTGGCATCAACCGCCAAGAAATGATTGAGCTTTTTAGTTTTGTAGTCCCGCGATTACCCGAAGACAAACCAAATCATTTGTTAGGTATTGGAGATATTGAGTCTATTGAACAATTTATCACGTTAGGCGTAGATACATTTGATAGTTCATATCCAACCCGCTGTGCACGCCATGGATTGTTATTTACTTCTCAAGGCAACTTAAGAATTTTACAATCGAGTAATAAATTAGACTTTACGCCGATAGATAAAAACTGCACCTGCATAGTATGTACTAACTATACACGTGCTTATTTACATCATTTATTTAAAGCAAAAGAAATGACAGGTTTAATGCTAGCAACTCACCATAACTTGCACGTTATGATACAGCTGATGGCTGATTATCGTCGCCGGATTCTTGATGGAGAGTTGTAATCTATTCGTGATCAATGCCTCTAAGATCGATTGTTATTTCTCCAAAAGGACTGATAAGGCTTTGAATCTTAAGAGCATCTTTCAAAAGACTTTCGTAATAATAAACAACCCAACCTAATAGCATAAAAAAAGAACATACTAAACAAGACGTACCTATTCCAGCAACTAGCCTCGCCTTCCAAGTAACATTGGCAAAGTAGTTAGCTGCGACCTGCACTCCACAGTTAGCTCCTATAAACGCCCCTTCACGCAGTTCTTTACCCGGTAGATAGGACTCTGCTTTCTTCGCTTGATTATTTCTTTGAGACACTACTTCTTGCGCACATCGAAATAAAAAAAGTTTTTCTTCTTCGGTAAGTTTAATAGAAGTTACAAGGGCTTGTACCTTTGCAAGATTTGTCTGCTTAATTGCTTCTTGTAAAGGGACTAAGTGTGCAACATCGACATCTTGAGCTGTACATAGAAAGGGAAATATAAGTGACATTAAAAATAATTTTTTAAGCATGCTTTCCTTAACTCTTTATTGTTGTGCTTGAGCTTTTTGGGCTTCTACCATATCACAAAATTTACGGTAATGGTTCAGATTTTCCACATACTTAGCCTTGAATACCTCACGTAGTTCTAAACTTTCTATTTCTTTAAAGGTAGGTTCCCCATGCTCATCAACATCATATGAAGGCAGTTCACCAAATCCCTCACTTTCTAATGCTGTACGGTGCCAAAGCAAAAAAGATTTAAGGTTTTGTGTATTACGCCATTTTTTTTGTAAAGCAGCTACCTCAGCTTCATTTTCTATTTTTTTCCATGTTAAAGATTCCGGAATCATCGGAATTTTTAGATACTCACACATGCCGGCTACGGTATCTGCAGGTGACTGCGCAAGCTGTTCCGAATGAATAACGTAGGGTGTACGTTGAGTTTTTTCACTAAGTTCTTTATACAATTGAGGCAATAATGAGTAGTCCATAGTAGCAGACATTGATTTCATAGCATACATCATCCACTCTACATTTTTACCCACTGCTTCAAACAGCTTTTTATAGAAAGAAATCAATTCATCATGAGGATTACGCAGTAAAAAAATTACATCAGTATGAGAATCACATTCATTAACAAGATAATCACCTGCAACAAAATGCATCTCTTTTATAAAAACATTGCGATCTTTAAGCGCTGTATGTATATCTTCAAGAACTTTGTCATATGTAGCTGGAGCATTCGGAGAATAAGTAGCTGTACCTTTTTGATGTGCGATATGATAAGCATACATTGCAGGTTCATCAAACAGTTCATAATCGCCACGTTTATCAATCATACGCTCAAATCCCGTGGATAAAGTTCTAGGAGTAGCAATGAGGACTAGTTTATTATTCGTGGTCTCCATACCCCATAATAGAGAACTGCTGAGCATTACCGAACATAAAATCTTCTTTATCATGAATTCCTCACACTTGTTAAATAGTTTTATGTAAGCAATAGTTTATCAGATAGCACAAACTTTGCTAAGCTATAGCAAATGCAAAGGAACTCGTGAAACCAAAAATCATATCATCTGTCCAAAATCCAGAAATTAAAGACATGCTTAAACTCGCTGACCCTAAAGGGCGCAAAGAGCAACACCGTTTTGTTGTAGAAGGTAGCCGGGCCATAAGCACCTTTATTGAAGCAGGATATAAACCTTTTAGGCTATACGTTGTAGAAGATGAAATAGCTCACATGCAAAGCCTATTTCCTCAACAAGAACTCACCGGCGTTATACCTTCAGTTATGAATAGAATGAGTCAAGCCAAAACGCCCAGTGGTATCGTGGCAGTGTTTCCTATTCCTAGACAAAAAGATCTTGATCAACTCCAAACTGGTATTGTGCTTGCACAAGTTTCTGACCCGGGCAATATGGGCACATTAATTCGTACCTGCGCCGCCATGGGCAAAAAATCTGTTGTTATTTTACAAGGCGCAGATGTCTGGTCGCCTAAAGTTGTTCAGTCTTCTGCTGGCGCCATCGCTTTTGTTGATATTTTTGAAACCAGTTTTGAAAAGCTCATCAATAATAAAAAGAATCTCAAACTCTGTGCATTAGTCGTTGACGGTGGGACACAGATTTCAAAAGACTCTAACACCCTTTTAATGGTCGGTTCAGAAGCACATGGAATTCCGCAAGAATGGGTAGATAAGTCTGACGCCAAGATAACCCTGGCAATGCCAGGCAAAACCGAAAGTCTTAACGCAGCAATTGCTGGCTCGATTGCTATGTACATTGCTTGGGCCGCTTAAACCATTGAGAATACCTATCTCTTCATGTTATTGTCATCAATAGAGGGGGAGATATGCGTCTATTCATTTTATTTCTTTCATTATGTTCATTTTTTAATGCTCAGGCAGCACAAGGTTCGTATGCATCAGGCATAGAACAAGATGCTTATAATGAATTGTCTACCAACGTTGACACACCTTCTGCTGGTGAACGAGCTATGGGTGGCAATGACGTTTATCCATTAAATGGTGGCCCTATGCCATTTTCTGCCGGCAAAGATGAAATTAATTATTTAGTAAAAATTACCAATAACTCATCTCAAACATTTAAATTGTACTGCAACAACTTCAAATGGCGCCCTTTTCTCTTTGGTGTTCCACAGCAGCTGATTAATGCCAAATCACCAGACAGAACGTCTCGACCCGAAGAGCATGCAGATCAAGACTTCCAGCATTTACATGACTTGTATGATCAACAACAAGAACGTTATGACCAATTAGTACGTGATCACAAATCAAAACAAGAAATAGAACACGATCGCCTTATGAGCAATTATGATCTTTTGATAGGGCCTTTAATAGACAAGTTACGACCGGTAATTCGCCCCGGTCAAATGATAGATAGTTTATCATGCCGACTCTATAGGAAAAAAGACACCCCTACTGAACCCACTCCCCATTGGGTATTACCACGAACATATCTTCAATCAGATGAAATAAGAATAGATGTTATTGATACCAACTCAACAACTGGCTGCCCCGACCAGCGTGTACGCATTGAAGCACGTACCAAAACACAAACAGCTTTTACGTGTGTGGATAACACCGGCGATTACGGAAAAGTACATTTAATTATTAATGAAGACGGCACGTTAAAGTTAGAACCGGTGCTATACATTACGTATAAGTGAGGAGATTGTATGAAAAAGCAAATCTTATTACTCATGATAACAGCTATAACCCTACAATCTTATTCCAGTCCTGATGGCAAAAAACAATCTTTACCAATCATTCAATCCAAACAAGATGCTGAAGCCATGTTCGATCGGTTAAGTGAATTACCAAATGAAATTCAACTCATGATTTTCAACTATCTCTTATCGGCAGATAGTGTTAAAGAATTCAATGGAAATATCGCACATTATTCACAAATATCTAAAAGATTTAATCAAATCGCTAACTCAGATTATGGACTCAAAAAGATATTAACAGCAAGAATATCTGTCATTAGAAAAGAAATAGATACTTATATATCTAACTATTTCAAGCCAGATGCCTATCAAGCTTATAGTTTCCCTATCCCTAAAAAAACTAATAGACGAAACGATACATTATTATTATTTGTAGTATCGAAACATTCCCCTAACGTTATGGAAAGCGAAGCATCACCTCAAGTTCTACCCAATGCTTATGAACTTGCACTCAATTTAATAGTTTGCGGTGCAAATGTTAATGAAGTTAATACACGAACTTTTCAAACACCACTTATGGCTGCTGTGCATGATCCTATCCTTGTTAAATTGTTATTAGATACTGGTGCCAAACAATCAGTTAATGCAAAAGATAATCAAAAACAAACAGCATTAATGGAAGCGGCAGAACTTGGAAATGCTGTTTCCATAAAATTGCTTCTTGATGCTGGAGCTAATGTTAATGCTCAAAATGCTTATAAATTCACACCGCTTATGTATGCCATTAGCGCTGGTAAAGAAGATAATGTCAAAATATTGCTTCATGCTGGTGCACAAGTATTAGGAATTAAAACACGGATAGACGGCGAAACTGCACAAGATATGGCGATAAAAGAAGTTAGAAAAAATCCTAAAAGCACATCTCGCAACCGCATTCTTGAAATGATCGATGATAAGGCTGCCAAAGAATGGCAAAAATATCATCCCATGACGATCATGTAATACCCTACTGTCGTTCATGCTTTTTCTGTGTATACTAAAGTTTTATTGATTATTTTATTTCTTGGAATTACATGTCAGCACATCATAAACTTAGTTTGCGCTCAGCAGTTCTTATTAATCTCAATGTCATGGTCGGTTTTGGTATTTTTATTAATACTGTACAACTTGCCAAACTTGCAGGTTTTTTAGGTTTTGCCTGTTATGCATTAGTAGCCCTTCTCATTCTGCCGCTCATTCTTTCTTTTGCAGCTTTATTTAAGTTGCATCCTGAAGGAGGTTTTTATGGATATGCTGCTAAAGATTTACATCCTTTTGCCGGCTTTGTAAGCACGTGGACATATTTTACTGGTAAACTTGCATCAGTAGCTCTGATTATTCATGTTGTTATGACATTGCTTCAAAGTTTAATTCCTGCATTACAAATTATTCCAACGCTCATCTTAGATAGCGCTATCGTTCTTTTATTTACCTATTTAAATATGCAGCATATGCGCATTGGTAGCTCACTTGCAGGCTGGTTTATCATGCTTAAGCTAACACCAATTTTATTTGCTATTGTTGCAAGCTTGTATTTGGTTGGTGGAGCAACAGTGTCATCACATGATTTGTTATGGGCAGGAATCCCCTTATCAATACCTTATGTTTTATATGCTTTTACTGGTTTTGAAGCAGCAATTTCATTAAGCAAATCAATTGAGTCTCCTGAAAAAAATGGTCCTAAAGCAATTATCATTTCATTTATATTGGCGGTACTGGTTAACATCATTTATCAGTTCTTATTTTATATCGCTACTCATGGCGCTCTTATGCAGCAAGAAAACTATTTAACAGCTTTTCCAACACTGTTGAGTTTTTTGGTTCCAAGCTCACCTGAAATTGCTCAAAAGATAGTAACGTTTTTACATCTTGCTTTAGCAGTCTCGGCGCTCGGTGGTAGTTATGGCATTTTATTTAGCAATCATTGGAACTTACATACATTAGCAGAACATGGCCATGTATTTGGTGCATCATTATTCACACGGCTTAACAAATATAATATCCCTACTGCTGGCGTTATAGCTGAAGCAATATTATGCATAAGTTATTTATTGCTCACACGCGGCAAGCAGCAATCATTACAGCAATTAAGCGCATTGGGATCTACTATTGCTTATACGATGAGTATTGTTGGATTACTCGCTGCTATGCACAAAGGAACTGCTGTGCAGATTAATCACATCATTCCATGGATTGCTCTTGCAAG
>CAZJQM010000042.1:0-6497 GCA_964548355.1 uncultured Pseudomonadota bacterium | reverse complement strand
AAGTGTTTATCACCCCGGGATCTGAAGAATATCATGTTTCTTATTTTAAGCCTGATGGCTCGAAATCATTAGTACAAGCTTGGGTAAGTCCCTACAGAGATTCTCTGCCAAAGTTAGTGAAAGAAGATCTCATTTGTCTTAAAAAAGAGGGATGGTTTTCTTCTGCCCAATACATTCGCATATGGGAACTTTCAGATGGATCTCAATGGATAATTAATCCTAAATCAACACAGTTTATCAATAGAAGTGAGTGGAAAAATGGACACAGAATCATCATTTCAGTGAACTTAGAATCCCAAGGCAAAGATTGGATTATGATTAATACTGATCAAGATAAATTATTCAAAGTACCTCAAAGCTGGATTGATCAAGGGTTATATAAAAAATCTATTTTACGAAGCCCTATGTATCTAACTGTTGAACCTTA
The DNA here is from genome assembly GCA_964548355.1 of uncultured Pseudomonadota bacterium. Lineage (GTDB taxonomy): Bacteria > Babelota > Babeliae > Babelales > JABCYS01 > CAZJQM01. Next base: position 6,070 of record CAZJQM010000042.1, on the reverse strand, counting down.
TACAGGTGATAAAGAACAAATTGCTAGAAATATCTATAAATATTAAGGATGACCATGAAGCTGTACGGACTAATATCAATTTTGTTTCTAACCTCTTGCGCATATGCTATTGAAGCTACCGAAGATCAACTTATTGATGCAATCAAGAATCATAATGAAAGCTTTGTAGAAAACTATATAAAAGAACATAAGAACATTAACTTTAAACATGCATCAGATCCCAAGCAAGAAACGCCTTTTATGATAAGCATTCGAGCATGGCGCAATTCACTTTTCCCTAACATGAACCCAGCATTTAAACTTATAGGTGGTGGCACTGCGTTGCTTTTTTGTGCTTTAGGACAATTTCTTCTTATGGATCATCGTCCTAGCCTTATACGACAAACTATATGCGGCTTAACGGCGGTTGCAGGCATGGGATTAATGATAAAGTCCGCGTACTTCTCATTCCAGGTTCTAAACAAGAGAAGTCATCAATGGAATATCATGATTAGACTCATGAGTGATACATCTTTTGACCCATATGTTAAAAATAGCGAAGAATACACAGCTTTGGATGTTTTGCGTTCTTATCTACCTGATTTTAAAGGTCAAGAACTCAAACAGCAATTTGTCGCAATTGAATATACTTTGATGCGTAAAATGTTGGAAAAAGATAGCAAGGTTAAATAACCATAACCGACCCCAACCCCTGTACCATTTGACCAACAAAAGCAGTCTCTTTATGCTATAAGGTACATTAAATTTTGTTGGATAAGTTTTAAGGGTAATCATAATGAACATAACTCAAAGCATACTCTATTTTATATCTCTTGCCTGTGCAACACAGACCCTTGCGTTACAGACTCAAAATACGTTTGATCCGCTGAATTACCGTCATCTGGTGATTTCAGTGAATGCGGGAAAACATAAAAACATCCCTCTTACTCATTTTATCGTATCTAACCAAACACAATGGTTTTTGGCTAAAGATGATGCACAGAATGGAAAAACGCCATTTCCTATCAATACAGAGTTATTTTTTACTCCTGGTTCTGAAAACTACTGTGCAAACTACCTTGAAGCCAATGGCACTAAAAAAACCGTTAGGATATCCCTGACTCACAAAGATAGTTTGCCTAAGATAGTTAAACAAGAAACTATCAAGAAAGGTAGTTGGTTTTCAAATTCAGCAAAATATACTCGCATCTGGGAACTTTCTGATGGATCTCAATGGATTATTAACCCTAATTCAACCTGTTTTGACCGTCGTGATGATTGGCAGGTAGGCAACAGGGTTCTCGTATCAAAAATTTTAGAATCTGGATCTACTGATTGGATTATGATTAATACTGATCAAGACCTTATATTTAATATTCCAACAAGCTGGGGCGAACAAGCTGGTAAAAAAGCTGTCCGCCGCAGGCCATTAGATCTTATAGTTGAACCATATTCAGGTCATGAAGAGCAAATAGCTCGCTTTTCTCAAGATTATTAATTGTTGAGCTCATACTCGTTTAACGATAAGATAGCTGCATATATAGTAAAACTTCAACATAATTCATAGGGTGTACTCATGAAAAAAATGATGAATTTTAAACTTATAGCATTAGCGTGCATACTTGCATGCTCTATGCAATCTCTTCAGGCTTCTATTGAGAGTTTTTGGAACAGCACAATAGGTAAAGTTGTTGTAGTATGTGCGGCCACAGGCATAACAGTCGGAGCAGGTTGGAAAGCATATACATCCTATAACCGCTGGTATGCAACCAGACTGGAAAGAAAGGCACTAGCATTCGTAGAAGAAACAGAAAATAAATATAAAGATATAGTAACCGCATATAGCCAGACCACACATGAATCTGAACAGTATAAGCAAGAACTATTTTCAGCTTTAATTCTTAAAGTTGATCCTTCAGATTCACATTTTTATAAGGTTCTTGATCATGTGCAAGAATCAATAAAGCAGATCGAAAATTACCTTTATTATTTAGTGAACTACAAAGAATTTGAAACCACCTGCTCCTCACTCACTGCATTGAAAAAGAATCTGACAGAAATAAAAGAAGTTATGATCAGGGTTCGTGACTTTGCTCAAACAAAGTCCACTATAAGCACTATTGAAAATCAATTCGCACAAGAATATACATTGTTAACACAATATCGTTCAGAAAAAGATCTCAAGCGCGCTATTAGAGATTTGATTATGAGATCTGCACCAAAAAATACTGATCTAAAATTTGTTGCTTATAATCAAAAGATATCAGATCATAGTCAGCTACTGCGCAACTGTTTAACATTTTCAATTTTCAATAGCTACTATAAAAAAGAATATCATTCTTATTATGATGCTGTGAATGCACTCATTCAAAGCTTAGAACATATTCGAGGAATCGTGCAGTCACATCATTACTTCAAGCTAGAAGAAGAAGTTCAAAACTTGAGAATACAAATCAAAGATTTACGTTATAGAAATCAAGAGCTGCAAAATAGAATCAATAGCAAAGAAATCACTATTGAAAATCAAGATAGAAGAATCAGAGAATATCAGCATTCAATCGATAAACTTAATTTACAGTTACGAGATGCTTACAACCAAATACATTACTTGAAAAATCAAAATCAACGTCCTGTAAATAATTCGAACAACCAACGTCCTACATATAATATCAATCCACCACCCTATAATCCTGAATACACGGCAGCTAATACCCCCCCTGCTTACAATCCTGAATTCTATGATGAAAATGGCGTAGCAAAATAAGAGATCATATAAAAAATTATTAAGTGATTTTTTATTTTAATTAACTATACTGTTCGTGGTTATATTTTCCCCATTGAAAGGACGTTATGAAAACGAAATTGTTATTAATCCCTGGCGTATTGCTTGCATATTCTTTGCATGCTGAAAAGATCGATATTTCTATCAACGTTAACGATCATCAAATTGGACAATCAGTAGACTTTTCTGATACACAAGAATTCGATTTTGAAGATGCACGCGTACATTGCAAAGGCCGCATTGTATCACATGATGAAGATGGCATGACCGTTCAAACACAAATCTCTGTAAAGAACGAGCAAGGCGAAATGGAAATGATTTCTGAGCCAATTCTTAATGTTGCTTGGAATAAACAAGCAGAAGTTAAAATCGGTGATGACTTATCAGTTACCGTAAACGCTTCTAAATAACGCTTCAATTAATTGATTATCAAAAATAGCCAGCAGTATATGCTGGCTATTTCTTTATTTACTATGACTTGCAAACACAGTCATCTGCCAAGCATCTTCTAATGTAGGCTCGAAATACAAAAAAATTTCCTGATTAATTTCTTCAATGTGACAGTTTGTTAGCTTTAATATCGCTCTTACAATATTGGAATGTGTCACAATACAAGGAACGCCATCATATGATAAGATTTCGTTAAGCACACGCTGCGTACGAGCTTGAACAAGCTCTTTAGGCTCAAGATTCTTGTCAAATGTTTCTTGATCAAGCTTATACCATTCTTCAGCTGTCACACCTTCTAATGCTCCCATTTTGCGCTCAATCAAATCTTGGTGAATATGTTCAGGCAATTTAAGAAATTCATTAAATATCTGCATTGTCTGCCAAGCACGTGATAAAGGACTACTCCAGAAATGTGTTATAGGAAATGTATGGCATAGCTCTCGCATTTTTTCTGCTTGCTTACGCCCTATTGGATGCAATGGTATATCAGTATGCCCTTGTGAACGTTGCTGCAGATTCCATTCGGTAACACAATGCCGCACACAATAAAATGGCTTACGAGGAATTGATGCATTGAGAGAAAACGTAAAGAGAATAGCAGTAGTTAGAAATTTAAAATTCATAAGCATCCTTAAGAACTAGATATCAATCTTGAAGATAAATCAAGCTTATAATATAAGTGGATATCAGCATATGGTATATCATACAAATTGATTGTCATTTTTTGTGGCTCATTTGATTGAGCAATAATAAAGAAGTAAAGCATTTGTGTATAAAAGTTCAAGAATAAAACAACAGTAGATATTTTAATCAAAAAGCTTGGTGTTTTATAAGTCTTTTGCGGCATTTTACACCTCTTTCTCATCTTGTTATGATTAAAATAAGATTAATTGCTTTAATAAAACAAGGAAAAATCATGATTTCTCACCAAAAAAAGAAGCTATTTATGCTATCGACCATACTAGCACTAGCTGGAATAGGGTCGCTACAAGCTAAAAAACACCGTTCTAATAAGAATACTAAATCATCAACTACCACAACCATTACTACAGAACAGGTAAGATCTGTCTTTGACACTCCTCTCTTTTCATCTAAGTCTCAGTTATGCGATATAGAAGGAGCCCTATTTACCGGAGATGTACACATCGTGGGAAAAGCAAAGTTTGACGGAGCTACGATTAATAAAGGTCTCATAGTTGATGCTAGTGAAAGACCATTTTCTGTTTCAGAACCTGATATTTTCATCAAGAATACTAGTGTTAAAGATGGTTTTATTGCTACAGGAAGAACTATTGTTATAGATAGCAGTTCTGTCCAGCAAGTGTTAATTAAACCAATAAAAGATTATTGGAATAATGATTTACCATGTTTAGTAGAAATTAAAGGCTCAACATCCATAGAACATCTTACATTTGAAAATGGTCAGGGAATGGTATTTGTATGGAATAGAGGTAAAGCACCACGTACTATAACAGGTGGCAGAAACATTTCCGTACAAGAATTTGAACAAGCTAAAGCAGCTGTAAAAGAAACATCTGAACGTTCCGATGCAGAAAGAAAAAGAGTTAAGTTAGAAGAACTTAATAAGCAAGCTGCAGCAGATGAAGTAAGATCGGTAGCAATAAAAAAAGAATATGAAGCGTTGATTAAACAAATTAAAGCAGAAGTACAATCTACTTATGATTCGATTTCTCAATTTCAATGGAGAGAACGTGATCAATTTCAAACTGCTTTAAATGCTCTTAATAAAGATGGTGTTGTGAAAGTATTAAAGAAAGCTGAAGACTCACACAGACCACATTTTGTAAGTAGAATGGATGAAATACTTGGATCACCTGAAACTACGCTTAAAAAATATCCTAAGCTTTATAAGATGTTAGAAAAATGGGCTGATTTAGAAATAGAGAATTATTATATCGTACAACGCAAAAAGCAATTAGAAGAAGCCTTAAAAGCATAAGAAGAAAATACAGTTAATACTAAGAGCTCATTGGTAAACGCCAGTGAGCTCTTTTTGTTTGTGCTGTTTTCTTCATTCGAATGCATGCCCTATAAAATCATACGTAAGATAAGATCTATTAAGCAATCCTAAAAACGTAATAAGATCTGCCGGTGAAATAACAACTGTAGCATCATTTTTTAATGGATGAACTTGAATATGCTCATGGTTAAATAATTCAGCATCAAGGATTATCTGAACGGCCTGCTCTTTATCATTAATCAGAGCTAATGGGGTAACTGATCCTGGTTCTACGCCTAAGTTATTCATAAGCAAGGTAGCATCTGCGAATCGCAATCCTTTAGCTTCTAACATTTTGCCAGTCATCTTAAGATCTACGCGTGTATCATACGCTGCAACAATGAGATATAATTTCTTTTTATCATCTTTTAAAAAAAGATTTTTTACACCCATGCCGGGTATGTTCAAGTGCTTAACAACTTCCAATGCTTGTTCGCAGGTAAATAAAGGAATATGAGTGTATAGCTTATAAGAAATGTTTTGAGTATTAAGATATTCTAAGAGCTGTTCGCGTGTTAAATGCATAAATTCCTGAATAATCAAAAAATTTATTGGCTGGGGCGGGAGGATTCGAACCTCCGCGTGCCGGTACCAAAAACCGGTGCCTTACCGCTTGGCTACGCCCCACTAGACTTGAGAATACTCATTAAACACGAATTAATGAGAAATGTTAAATGGTCGCTTCTGTTTCTAAGAGCTTGTGATATTCCTTGATGATCTCGTCTTCAACCATCTGACGGGTCTCTGAGTCAAGCGGATGCACAATGTCCCTAAAGGTGCCGTCTTTGCGTCTACGCGATGGCATAGATACAAAGTAACCTTTATCTCCTTCGATAACT
>CAZJQM010000041.1:0-6557 GCA_964548355.1 uncultured Pseudomonadota bacterium | reverse complement strand
TAGTTCCTAATGAATATTTTATTGCAACAGTTAACACAAGAAATATTACTGGAATAGAAAAAGATAAGATGAACTTTTTGCGCTTTATAGTCGATGATATAGTCAGGGATGACCAATTCTATCCTATGTGGGTTCGAATTGTACATGATACCCAAACGATTCGTTATAATGCTTGGAATAATCTACCCCCATCTTCTAAAGAAGCTAAATTTTCAGCGCTTGCTTTGAGTTTTAATTCTGCAACTATGCAAAATGATGAGAAAACATGGAATAAATTTTCTAGTCAACTTGATAAAATTATCAATGAAGTTGATAGCAAGAAAGTGAGCGAGTGATGAACTTTTTCAATATACTGCTTTTTTTGGCTACGACAGTACTTATCGAATTTATGATCGAAATATTACGCTTTGTAGCCTATGGGATTATTCACAATGCATGGCCAAAAAATATACTGCTAACACATGAAAATAAATATTTATCATGGTTTTTAAATGGCACTGAGTCATTTGCTGTTATGACACTTCTTTATCTTGGGTATAGCATTCCAGTCATTGTTGTGAGTGTATTTCTGTTAATTTTTGTGTTAAAAGAAGCTGGTACGCTACTTATATCAAAACTAGGATCATTTTAAATTCAAATAAATGGAGATCTTATATGCCTTATAAAGTCGTTGTGTTAGTTCTTTGCTCAGGGTTTATTGCTCTTAATGCGATGGAAAATGGTACTTTTGATGCAGCAGAGGTAAAGCGTTTCTATGATCATTTAGAAAAAATGAAAGAGGATGATGAACAAAAGCGCAAAAATAGTATTAAGCAATCTTTTGGGAATCTGCGCAATCTTGCTGAGATCCAACTAACTCGCAAAGATGATTATGGATTCCTAGATCACCTCAAAAGATTAACAACAGCTTCCTTGCAAGCAGCATTTACTGCAAGTCAAAAAGAACATATGAGCAGATTGTTCAGAGAATTTAATGCTGAATTAGATCTACAATCTACTCTTTTTCTCTATGGCATTAAATCTGATGAAATGCGACACTTTTTGCTAGAAGAAATAATTGCGTGTGGAAATGGTCAGAACATACTTAAATTATTCTTTGTAATCGTTCAATATGATGATGTTAATTCAGCACAATTACTATTTAAAAAGCTTTTAAAAACGACTCAGGCAACCTTGCTGAATACCAAATATAGTAATGAACATGGTTCTCAATCTATTATGCAAATAGCTCAAGAAGGTAATAAAGAAGGTATGCTCAAGTTTATGGCTGATAAACTAGAAGAGCTTTCATTTGAGATTGTATGAAATTATCATTGTATCGAACATATATATTCTTTTTTACTGTATTTATCTGTGGGTATATACATTCAATGGAGCAATCCTGTCAGCGTAATGTAGTTATGATTCTGGGCCCATCGTGTTCTGGGAAATCAACATTAGCTTATGCGTTGCATACTAAGCTTGGAGAACAATGGAAGCTTATAGAGATTGATGACATTGAAGATCATTTGCTTGCTCAAGAAATGACAGCAATAAGAGAAGATAAAGATACGTTAATTGATTATTTAATCGCTGAAATGCAAGTCAGTTTAAATAATGGATCTAAGATCATTGTTGATACCAACATTTATAATGAACGGCTTTTATCCTTTGCTAAAATGAAAAAAGTTTTAGTTTCATGCTCCAGAGAGATTTTGCTTCAAAGAAATGAAGAAAGAGATCAGAAGTTTCAACGAACTTATGAACGTGCAAAGCGAGCTCGAGAATTTATGCTTCAAACATGTGAAAATTTTGAACAGTTAAAAGCATATGATGTCAAAATAGATTCAAGTTCTACAAGCATTGAGCGCAGTGTTGAGATGATCATGCCATTACTGAATTAAACTTGTCTTTTTAGAATTCTTCTATACATTGTGACTCTTTTAAACCGTATCTCATAAGGAGTCATCATGAATAATCTTAGGTTTTATTGTAGCATGTTATTACTTTTGTTGCTCTCAACTAATGTACAATGCATGGAGCAGGAGCAAGGTACGCATCATAAGAAGCCTGCCAAAAAAAGAATACAACCGAAGTCTATAAAATACGTTGTAACTTCAGATGAAGAAGATCAAAATGATTCTGATAAAGAATTGGCAATTACACATCAAATGCAGCAAATGCAGGTTAAGGAAAAATTTCCTCAATATCATTTTTCACCCAATATTAAAGATGTTCTTGTAAAACTTGTTTCAGAAGAGCAAGAAGGAATGGTTTCCGTTTACTACCGCTTTACATTGTTTCCTGTAGCTCAAGCAATAGTCAAAAAACAAAAGAATGAAATTCCCACATCATTGTTGCTCGACCAAGGATACAAAGATGATTATTGTGGTATATTGCGCCTGATGATTAGTAATGGTGTAGATATACGTGAAATATTGCCAGCAGATCAATTTGAGAGCATACATCACAAGTTCATAGTGTTTAATAAAAATGTCGATGGTAAACGTTTGTTGGTAACAGGATCATTCAACGCAACAGGAAATGCTGATCTTATTAATGAAGAAAATGTTGTTATTGAAGACAGAGGTGATATTGATCTATTTATTCAAAAGTATAATCAGCTTTATAAGCGATCAAAGGCACTAACACTTCAAACGTGTAAAAATCTAGCAAAAGAGAAACCATACTCATATTTTATTAATCAAATACCTGTTAATATCTTTACAAAAGATATAGTAAAAAAAGAAGAATATAAAAAATGGTTAAATAAAGTTATATATGTTTGCAAAAAAGAAAAAACTTTAGCTCAAGCAGAAATAAGTCGTCTCGAAGATAAAGCTGAACAAGAAGTCCAGCATTGTAAAATTGCTATCTATGAAAGAAAAATTGCACTTGCAAATTCACTGAACGAAAATTCAAATTAATTAAGGAGCTCATATGATTAAAAAGTTAATGTTAATGAGTATTCTAGTTGCTTCTTATGCCTTACAAGCATCGTCATTTTATGGAATCAAAGTGTGGATAACACATAATGAAATCTATGATCATAACAAGTGGCAGGCAATGTCAGATCTGGTTAAAGAACTGGTTGAATTCTCTTCAAAAGGAAAAGAAAATTCATATGAAGATTTTAAAGCCGGCTTAGAAAAAAGTGGTACTACTCTTAAGCAATTGCGTGCAATAATGGATAATGATGATTCTTTCAATGTTACCTGCTCTATAGTTAAAGATGAAAATCTTTTTGTTCGTGAAAGTAAGGGCATAGAGCTGGGAGCAGCTTTCAAACCAAGCAGAAATGAGCAAAGAATTGATACATTAGTAGAAGACTTTATTAATCGTCATCTTGATTGCAAGGCAGCTTTAGATGAATTAGGCGATCTGTTAGTTGCAATATTTTCTGAAGAATTCTTTGGAATAGCAGAAGGTATTATAAAGAATTTGAATGATTGATATTGAGTAAGATGATGTGGAGTATCTATGTTGAAAATATCATCCCTTGTTCTTGTAGTATCATGTATTTTTATACATGTTCATGGATCTGTGAGTGTTTATGAGCATAAAAATAACAAGATATTACTTCAAGTCATCGACATCATAAAAAAAAATAAAAAGAATAATGTTGAAATTAAGCATTTGGAAAAACATTATCTATCTAACATCAACAAAGATATCCTGCATCAATATGATCATTTGCCGCATAATTTAAAATCATTGTTGGGCGATTTTAAAAAATCCTATCGTAAATTTAAAAAGAAAGTTGCACTCATCAAGCCATTGATGGAAAGCGAGCCTAAAAATACAAATCTTCAAAATGATGATTTCTTATGGACAATTCTAGGATTAAAGCCAGTAAGTATATGCAGGATTGATAAGACTTATCTAAAAATGTGTGAAATTGTAAATTCACATTACCCGCGTGAGTTATCATGGGGAAATGGGATCATTGATGAAAATCACAACGAGGTTGGATATGTTTTCTGTCATGATTTTGTTTTCCCTCTACCATTTATAAAAGCATGTTATCCAGAAATAGAAGATACACCTTCATTTGCTCAGGATCTTATGAACCTCAGATCTGTTTATGATAATAATAAAATTAAAAATTTTATCGATTCGCACTGGAAATTACGCACTAGAGACGATGTAGCTTTAATGCTCGGGCTCGTTCCCACATGGTTTGGAAATGTAAGTATGACAGAAGAGGCTCGAGGCCTTCTTAATCCTGCCTTTTCTCATCATTTTAGGGTGTTGATTATTCCTGGGGTCGTTCATTATAAAGATGAATCCGCATACGTTAAGTTATATGAAAAATTATTGGAATACACTTGGGTTGAATTATATGGGCTCGAGAATTATTTGGAAGGCATTGAGCATCAACTCATAGCGTTGAATTTACCGATTAAAATAAGAAATAATACTACATTAGCTTACTATGACATTGAAGCATTTGACCAACTGATTGAATTCAATTATCTATCCAAGATACTTTCTCAGATTCATTGACCCATTAGCCAGTTTTGCCTAGTTTTGATATATTTACCTGAATTAACACTATATAAATAAGCTTTCTTTCAAGGAATTTCATGACCAATCTTACCGCTTCCAATTTGGCATTTATTTTAGATTCAGTACGCAACGAAAATCTTGAACGAGATTGGCAACAAGTATGGGAAAATGAAGAAGAGTTTGCGCTGATGCAAGATACCCTTGATGATCTTATTCAGTTTTCAGCAATGGTGCTCCCTGGTGTTGATTTAAATGATACTCAATTGTTTATTGGCAAAATAACCATGGCCAAAGTACAGCTGCAAGCAATGTGGGAAGCACAAGATGATGAACAAGCTTTTATTACTTGTGCACAAGCATTAGAAAATGATATCAAAGAAATGCTCATAAGCTCTCCATTAGTTCAAAATGTCTATACTATCTTGAAGAACAGTTCTGCATCACTTGAATCTATGCTTGAAGATGGTGCAGATGCTACCGTTGCTAATGCCATATTATTTGTTGTAAGTGCGCTGCCGATTATCAGCAGTAATCAACAAATGTGTGATGACCAAGAGTGTGAAGAAATACATTCTTAAGGAAAAAATGTTGAAGCATGCAAAGAACATTTTTCTTATTATTTCCATAATCGGATTATTCTGCGCACCTATTAGTTCCACTTCTAACAATCAACATACAGATGCATCGACATCAGATGATAAGCATTGGTTGCTCAGGCCTATGACCTCAAAACAGGCTGTTTATATGATACTCGGAATGACAGGGACAGGATTATTGATATTTTTAACTCTCTGCCATAAAGAGCTGACCTTAATGTATAAATGGCGCTATGTTCGTACATGGGAAGATTTTATGTATCTTAAAAGTAAATATAGGCATGTAGATTCAACAGCATCATGGGATGAACTAAAAACTAGAGTGAATATAATGTCTCAGCATGAAAAAGAAAGAATAGATGGCATTATTGAAGCTGCTGATACCCGCGCGAAGATTAATGATGTCTATGATTTTTATAGTGATAATGTAAATTTTGATTTGTGCAAGTGGAATCATAGAATGGGTAAATGGAATGATGACCATCCTGATGATCGTAATGATGATGCAACAGCGAATTATAGCTTTGAGAAATATCAAGAACTTTGTCAGATTGCTAATGGGGTCACAACGAAACAACAACTTGCAGCTTTAAAACTTCAATATATCAATGATCGTAATTGGGATTTTTCAGTATATAGAGATATAGAGAGAGAATTAGATAATGCAGAGCTACGCAAGACATTTGGCAATAATCCTCGTGACTAAAGTCTTTCACCTAACGCATCATACAACTTTTCAAGTGCTGTGAGCGGATCTTCATCTTCAAATACACTTGAACCAACATGAAATGATTGTACGCCTTTTATTGATAATTCTTTAATATTTTTGTTCGTTACTCCACCATCAACAGCTATAGTAAATGGTAATTGTTTTGCTTTTTTTACCAGAGCTATGGTTGCTATCTTATTCATAACTTCTGGTATAAAATCTTGGCCGGAAAAACCAGGTTCTACGCCCATCATAAGTAGTTGATCTATATCTGGTAAGAATGCATTAACCTTGCTTAACGATGTTTGTGGGCTGACAGCAATGCCAGCAAGCAGTTCTTTGTGTTTTATTTTTTTAATTAATCTGGCTGGATCTTCTGCTGATTCGATATGAAATGTAACCAATGATTTGGGCCGTAAATGTAATTGCTCAAAAAGTTGTTCAGGTTCATCGACCATCAAATGTACATCAAGCTGTTTATTAGTTGCATGAGCAATCTGGTTAATTGCTGTGATGCCAAAGGTTATATTGGGCACGAAATGGAAATCCATAATGTCCAAATGAAAGCCATCGCAATAAACTTCAAACCGTTTGATCTCATGCTCAAGATTCAATTGATCTGCAGCCATGAGAGATAAGAAAATCTTGCTCACGGAGTTTCCTGTATCATAACTACTTTAGTTAAAGGTTTGTCAGGATCTTTATTGCATACAGCAGTTATTGTAAGTTGAGCGCCTGGTAGAATAACCAAGTGATCATCACCA
>CAZJQM010000040.1:0-6768 GCA_964548355.1 uncultured Pseudomonadota bacterium | reverse complement strand
TAGTTTTGGCACTAAGTGGAGCATTTCATGGGTATTAACACCCTTAGTCTGTACAGCAATAGACCGCTTACCTTCAGGTACCAAGGATGCTTTAGGAACTTGGAGACGATTAATCATATCTTCTTTTGCTGTTTCATTATTAGCATCAACTTTATAGAACATCACCCTGTCAATATACCGCTGTGCCATAGATTGCACTACCGGGAGCATTTTTTTGCATTCTGGGCAATATTCAGCCCAAAAATCAACCACCACAACCTTTGATTGCTTAATTCCCTTGTTAAGCTCATCCAATGTTGTTAGATCTTTAATAGTCACATTTTCATGGCTAAAGTCTTCAAAATATGCATTTCTACGTTCAAGGGTTTCGGCCACTTGATTATTAAATCCTATTTCCCGCAATAATTTACCAGCATCAACTGCAGCTTTTAGCCCTGATGAACCTGCAACTACAGCCTGTCTATAGTAGTTATCTTCAACGTCCCCTGCAGCAAAAACACCTTCAACTGATGTTTCCTGTGTTCTATCTTTTACAGTTAAATACCCCTGGCTGTCCATTGCTAAAACATTCTTAAAAATCTGGGTATTAGGTATATGTCCGATTGCTAGGAATACACCATCAGTGGTTACTGTTTCTGCTTTATTGTTTGCATGATCTTTGAGTTCAACAGCAGTTACTTTTTCACCATTTCCAACAACTTTTTCAACTGTAACGTTATATTTTATGGATATAGATGGTACTGCTTCTAAGCGCTTTTTCATGGCATGGGAAGCACGCATCTTTGGGCCGCGGACCAGAATCACTACTTCACGCGCATAAACAGATACCTGAAGCGCTTCTTCAGCAGCTGAGTCACCACCACCTACTATTACAGCCTTTTTACCCCCATAAAAAGGGGCATCGCATAAGGCACAGGTAGTCACCCCTCTACCCCAGTATTCTTCTTCTCCTAGAACTTCTTTTTCTCCTGGGATACTAAGCTTTCTAGGGCTTGCCCCTGTAGCTACAATAACGGTCAATGCATAGATGGTTCTATCGTCTTCTGTATGCAGCACATAAGGCCATTGTGAAACGTCTAGGTGGGTTAAGGTATCATTAATAGCTTCTGCACCGAATGCGCGGGCTCTATTTTCTAAGTTTTCGATGATTTTAGACCCTAAAATGCGCTTACTGCCGATCCAGTTATCAACAAAGGTAGTTTTGGTAAGCTGTCCACCTGGTTCGGGACCTGTTAAAACCAACACCCTTTTCCCTTCCCGAGCACCATAAAAGGCGGCCTCCCAGCCTGCCGGGCCTGATCCAATAACTGCAATATCTATTATATTTTTCTTGCCTCTGAGGTTTTCTAGCTGAAAATGTGTCTGTTTTCCGCTGCTGGCATTGACTCCCTTGAAGAAATGTCCGGTTGCAACAGCGATTCCTACCGCTAAACAGGTAAGCACTAGAACTCGTTGAAATGTCATAAGTTTTTCTCCTGAAAAATTTCCCATAGTCCTTATGTTGCCTTTTGACTATTCACATTAATCCCTTTATCATTAATAACCATTGTATCTTGCGCACAATAAAGTGCAAAGCTAATGTTTTTTCTACTCTTTTTAACCAGGGAATGGGCATGATGAAGGTTACTGTTTGCAACAATCTATTTAAAAGAATCCTTACTTTCTTACTGATAAATTCTTTTATTATCTCTCCTCTCTTATCTCTACCAAATACCTACGGCGACACAAAAGCTCCTGTCAAAAAAGCAAGCAAAAGTGCATTAACTAAAGAGATTAATGAAGATGATCCAATCCAAAAAGCTCAATTTCTTGAAGTTTTGAGCGATTCTAACCTCAAAACTTTTCAGGGTCTTTTTCACAGAGTAGAAATATTAAAAATCGCAAGTAATAAGTACCTTAAAGGTGATTCCAAAAAAGACTTTTTATCTAAAATTGATAGTATACGATCTGAATTAACTAAACACGCTGGAGTGTTAGAAAAAAACCACACTATAGCGCTTCTTGAATTTAATAAACAGGTCGCTGAATATTTGACCTCTGTTATTAAAAAACAACTTAAAAATATCCAACCTTTTGTTTTCAACTACACTCCAAAAAAATCAGAACCTTCTATTGAAGAACTTTTGGACAATGTAGGTGTATTAGAAAAACATTTAAAAGCTTTTGAAGATGAATTCCAAAACTTAGGTGTATCTACTTTCCAAAGATGGGGAAGAAGCCTTTCATCTATTAATCAAAAATTGCACATTGGATCAACAGCAAAAACATTATTTATAGCTTTTGCTGCTCTTTGTTATCTACATTATGATCTTAAAAGACGTCCTAAGAAATCAGATGATACTGATTTATTAACTACACTACTCATGCAACAAGCCGGTAAGTTATCTGAACTAGAAGCTAGAATGAATAATCCGCAGCAAGGTAATGTGTCGCAACAACCTCAACAACAAGCACAGCAGCCTCAGCAAGTACAACAAACTACACAAGATGCTATAACTCCCGATACAGGGCAACAATTACCTTCTCAAAATAATAATAATAATGCTCCCGCAATAACCGTTGTGCCAACAACAAGTATCCCTCAAAATGTTACCCCTCAACCGGGAAGATGGGATCGTATAAAACCATATTGGCAATTTTTTGATAAGAGGATAATTGGTCTCAAACCAAGGTTAAAACCTTTCCGCGACGAAGATGGTTATCCATCCGTATATGTAGATGAACCTGGAACTGGTTTATTTGGGTTCATAGATACAGTTTATAGACCCGTTCTTAAAGCCCTTGGTCTTGCTACTGCGCTTAAAGTAGGTTCTGATAAATTCACCACATGGGTTAATGACTGGAAAGCACTCCATAAATCTCCTGCAGGTTTTGTAAATATAGACAAAGTTCTTGGCAACAAAGAACAAACAGTCAATCCTCTTGAAGAACTCTTTATATTAAGAGCTCTTGAACGCATTCATCCTCGTCTGACATTAAAAGATATTATTGGTCTTGAAGATCAGAAGAAAGAAATTGCACCGATTATTAACTATGTTCTCAATCCGAACATGTTCAATGCAACTAATACCAGTATTGAAATGGGCGTTCTTCTCTATGGTCCTACAAGAACTGGTAAGAGCTTATTTGCAGAAGCAATGGCTGGTACATTGATGTACATGTATGGCAAAGAATTGTCATTCTTCAAGATTAAATGCAGCGAATTACGTGGCATCATGGGTATCGATAAGATTCTTGAAACCTTGGATAAGTTACCAGGTATTAAGATCGCCTTCTTCGATGAAATGGATTTACTCAACTTGCAACGTGATGGTGATAAGACTATGTTGAGTGACTTCTTAAATAACATGGGTAAACACAATATCATCATCATTGGTGCTACCTACCGTATCGACCACATTGACCAAGCGTTGTTACAGTCTGGTCGTTTTGGTAAGCGCATCGCGTTTGTAAAGCCACCACTACATACTCGTGTAGAATTCTTTAAGAATAAGCTGAGCAAGATGAACATTCTTGATGATTCGCTTGATCTGCAAAGATTGGGTATTGAAACTGATAACTGTTCGTTTGGTGATCTAGAAAGTATTCTTAACGATGCAGTAGCACAAGCTACACAGCAGCGCCAAAAGATTGCGTATCAGCATTTCGATACAGCACTTGATACATTCAAGCGCAATATAACAAGCTTGGTAATTCCATTGCCTGAAGCTGAACGTAGATTAATTGCTACCCACTTGTGCGGACATGCTCTTGGCTTTGAGCTTTTACAAACCAGTGAATCGCTCCATAAACTTACAACGCTTCCAATCAAGAAGCATATTTCTGAAGAAAAAGTATGGTTAAGCGATCTTCAATCACCTAAGAGAATAACCTATTTTGGTGATGTGTTTACATTGCACAAAACGAACACTGGTGGTTTTGATACATATGAACAAAAGATTAATATGGTTAAAGTGCTTCTCGCTGGCCACGTAGCTGAAAAAGTAATGTTGGGTTCAACCAGCTATAGCTACCACAACGAAGATAATGAAAAAGCACGTTTTATCCTTGAATCACTTGTGTTCAAAGGTATCAAGAAAGACAATATTTCTAAGAAAGAATGCAATAAGAAAATGGAAGAAGTTATGGCTCTCTTTGAGAAATACGAACAAGAGACAACTGAGTTCATTATTGCAAACAAAGACAAGCTTGTGAAAATGATTGACGCCATCTTGGTACGTCAAACGTTAACACAAGAAGATGTTCAGAAATTACTTGGCACACCGCAATCAACACCGATGGCAGCTCCAGCTGCATAAATTTTAAGCCCCGATTAACTTCGGGGCTTTGATAAGGGAAATAATATGAAAAAACTATTAGTTATCTGTTCATTGGCAATCTGCTCAGCTGCTCAGGCTGGTTTTTATGATTCAACTCTTTGGAAGATCGTTAAGCCCGTTGATAACGCTGATGCTATAGCTGCAAAACAACTTGACCTATGGTATATAAATGAACCATTTAATGTTCGACATGATCGGGCACGTTCATCTTTTCCTGTCCGCAATCCTCGAACACGCGATAGAAAAGCAAAATCAACAATACTTAATTGGTATACACACAAAGGATATGATAATTATCCTGCTGACCAAGTTCTTACAGAAATTCAAAATTCTTGGAAAAGAATACCCCCAGTAACACGTTGTGCATTAACCTTCTTGCACCGTCGCCCTTATACCTATGGTGCAACAGCTATGAAGTGGGCAACTCTTGCTGCAATTGTTTTCTACGGCGCCAAGGGAATAAAGAAATTAACTAAGAAATCTGAAAAAGTTAAAACTGCATAAGTTTAAAGCCCCGAAATTGATCGGGGCTTTTCTACTGCGCAAATACCAATATACTTTTTTAAACCAATGACAAGTAGCCCTGCCAAGTCTGAAAACCTGGATAGGCGTAGCATGGGTTACTTCTTCTCTAAGGCTTTTTTTGATAACTCTTCAAGCTGTTCTAAACGCTGTTGATATCTTCCACCTTTAAATGTTGCATTAAGCCATGCGTAAACCATGTTAATAGCGTCATGCAGAGAAATAAAATCAGCTGGCAAAACTAACACATTAGTACCATCATGCTCTTTGCTTACATGGGCTGCCGTTTCGTTCCATGCAAGGCCTGCGTAAATTCCTGGATATCTATTTGCAGCTATCGACATGCCAATACCTGAACCACAGATAAGAATCCCATACTGTGCATTCCCGGCTAGAATTTCTTCACAGACTTTAGAAGTAAATGCAGGATAATCGGTGCGCTGAGCAGTGTATGTACCCGCATCAAGCCATTCAATAGCTTCTCCTTTGTTCATTTTTATCTGTTCCACCAAATTTAATTTAAGATGAAAGCCGCGGTGATCAGATCCAATTACTATTTTCATAAACTCCTTCTTTGCGGGATATGGCTAATTCTGATGGCAAACATCTGTGTGGATATGGGACCAATGGCAATGGATCAAGACTCCAGGTCATTGCCCCTTTACGATCCAATGAATGCACTACAAGTTTTATTTCTTCCGTATCAGGCGTAATGATAGGTTGACCGTCTACCTGAGCATTAAATTTAACCATGTATAGCTTTCTTCTCTTATCGAACACTCTTTCTAAGAACATATGATATTCAGCATTTAATTCCGCAGGTTCGATCATGAGTGGGAAATATTTTTTGCCATTAACTTCAAGATACAACATGTCGTATCCTTTGCGGTCATTAAGCTCCCAGCCTCCTGGCATCCAAGCCATAACATAGAATGAAATATGTTTTTTATTTTCATTTAGCTCTTGTTCTACAAATGTTGCTGCTTCTTGCTCAGTCTTTGCACATTTTTTATTGTAAAGATATGCGTACGAACACCTAACAGCATCATTCAACCACAGTGCTCTAAAAAGCCCCCATGTTTCAAGCTCAAAATAAAGATTAAGATCGCGAAGATATGATCTGACGATATATTTTGGATTGTCCCATTTTTCTCCTTGATAGAAAGGGTCCATACTCCAATCAACAATTCGCCCACATCCCGGTAAAATAAATAGAATGGTACACAGAATAAGACAATATTTGCGCATTCACTTTCCCCTTTGATCTATTCTTGCACACAAGTATAGAAATATCTGCTACGATTATGCAATCACTTTGTAGCCTAAAAAAAATTATAAAGGAAATCCATGAAAAACCTCTCGCTCTTTATTGCATGGCGCTACATAACGGCTCAAGGACATGAAAAAAATATTGCAACCATGATCAGAGTATGCTTTTTAGGTATTTGTATTGGCACATTTTCTTTAGCGCTTGTTGCATCTGTTATGAATGGATTTGAAAAAGCTACTCATGAGAAAATGCAAAGCATACATCCTCAACTAACTATCAGCGCTGGTGGCAATCAGCTTGATCTGTCAGCATTTCAGCAATTATTCAAAAATGAGTTTCCAGAAATAGAAGCTTTTTCTCCTGCAAGCGAATCTCAAGTTATGCTTCAATCGCCGCAAACTAATCAAGTTGAGCATGTTATGGCAATTAAAGGCTTTGACCCAGAATCACAAGATGATGTAAGTTCACTTGCAACCAAATTGGTTGGTTCATCGAGTGGTAAGAAGTTGAAGGATATTGTGCATGGCAATCATATTCTTATCGGTATAAAAATTGCACGTCGCCTTCATCTTACCATAGGCTCCCCTATCACTATTCTTTATGCTCCAGATGAACAGCATGGTAAGAAATTTGTTCTGGATTCAACACAGGCAATTT
>CAZJQM010000039.1:0-6883 GCA_964548355.1 uncultured Pseudomonadota bacterium | reverse complement strand
ATAAAAAAGCGATCGAATTTAACGTTCTTAAAAAAGATGAAGAAGGCTTTTCAAGCGAAGACGTACGCGAAGGATTAGTAGCCGTTATTAACTTGAAGATTCCTGAAGCACAATTTGAAGGCCAAACCAAATCTAAACTTGGTAATAGCGAAGTAAAAGGCCTTGTTGATTCTTGGTCGTTTGCTTTCTTAGAATCATATTTTGAAGAACACCCTTCTATTGCTCGTAAGATTGTCCAAAAAGCTGAATTAGCAAAAAGAGCGCGCGAAGCTGCACGCAAAGCACGTGAATTAACACGCCGCAAAACAGCTCTTGAAGGTTCAATATTACCTGGTAAGTTAGCAGATTGCGCAAGCGAAAACCCTGCTGAAACAGAACTGTTCATCGTTGAGGGTGACTCTGCAGGTGGTTCTGCAAAACAAGCACGCGATCGTCATACGCAAGCTATATTGCCTCTTAAAGGTAAAATTTTAAATGTGGAAAAAGCTCGTCTTGATAAGATGTTATCAAACGAAGAAATCAAAGCACTCATTTCAGCTATTGGCTGCGGTATTGGCGATGATTTTGATGTTAAAAAAGCACGTTATCATAAAATCTTCTTAATGAGTGTAGATGCACAAGAACATGTCTTTGTGCGCAATCATGATGGCGTCAAAATGACAACTATCGGAGAATTTATTGATTCTTCGTTAGAAAAACATGGAATGAAGACTGATGATGGATACGATAAACTTTCACATATAAATCTTGGGGAAGTTTTATGTTTTGATGTTAATACACATGAAGTAAGATTTCGTCCTATCAAAAGTATTATTAGACATACTTTAGATGCAAAAGACACATTGTATGAAGTTAAAACTGCTTATGGTCGATCTGTCCGTGTTACAGCAAGCCACAGTGTTTTTGTTTATGAAAATAATAAGGTTGTTCTCAAAAAAGGCGGTGAATTAAAAGTTGATGACCGCATTGTTGCACCTAAGTCAAT
This sequence comes from uncultured Pseudomonadota bacterium, assembly GCA_964548355.1. Taxonomy (GTDB): domain Bacteria; phylum Babelota; class Babeliae; order Babelales; family JABCYS01; genus CAZJQM01. The sequence continues at coordinate 5,898 of CAZJQM010000039.1, read as the reverse complement.
TCGCTTTTCTAATCAAGCTCAATCAAAGCGTATTGACTTATTAAAAGTATTACATGCACATGAAGATGCTGATCAAGTATGGCTTCGTGGCAAAGCCGTTGAAGAATGGTATCAAGCACGAATTATGGAAGAGTATGCCGACTCTCAAGAACTAACAACTCCACGAGTTGACATCCCCGAACATGTAAGATTAGAGTTGGGTTCACTGCGACGATCAAAGGATATTTCTAATCAAATGTTATGCTCAGCAATTGGCATTAAACAGCCGGTAACATTCTATGCTTGGGAACGTGGCGTATCACGACCAACACTGACTAACTTTACATCATACTTAAGTGCCCTGGGCGCAGATGTTTCAGACTTTATATCACGTGTAACCGTAGGATACAGTTCACTTGAAAGAATCTGGAACACACAATACAAAGATTCTTCTAGAAATCGTGTAAAATCTTATGTGCAATTATCTCAACTCACTGATGCTGATATTCAATGGTTTGCATCTCGAGAAGATGTTGAACTTACCCCTCAACATTATGCATCTCGGGGTATTAAACGCTTTGTTGAAGTAGATGCTGAACTCATGATGCTTCTTGGCTTTTATCTTGCTGAAGGCAGTTGCTCAGATCGCAATGGCATACGTCTTGCAATCGGCAAAAGAAACACAACTATTATTTCCCAATTACAATCAATTATTGAACATGTTTTTGGAGAACCTGCCAAATCTTATACAAGTAAAGACCGATTCATTGGTGAAGTAAAACTTGTTAACAGAGTCGCTGCACTTATTTGGCAACATTTATTTGGATTTGATGGTGTATATTCTAATACCAAACGTATTCCTGATCTTGTTTTCAATGTATCTGATGAATTGCGCATAGCTTTCTTAAGAGGATATTTCCTAGGAGATGGCACATGCTCTAAGAAAAATATTTCATTTACCACTACCTCAGAACATATTGCAAGCGGCATTCAGTACTTGCTTTCAAGTTTAGGTGTTGTTGCATCATCGTCATTCCATAAACCAACTGGCAAAACAACAATAATTAGAGGAAAGCCTTGCACAACGAAATCAGCATATTGGACAATTGCTGTCAGCTCGCGAGATGATGTATCACGCATCGAAGCTGTATGGAATGACCACAAAAATGCATCCGCTTTGAAAGAACATCTTAATAGCTCGTGGCCTACTATAAATCGTACTTTTGAAACTATAGATGGTGATTTAATGGCATTGAAGATTACTTCAATTTCACCTTGCATACCATCTAATGGATATGTCTATGATTTCTCCGTTGAAGGAGATGAAAATTTCATCGCTGGCATGGGTGGACTTTGCTGTCATAATACAGATGCTGACGTTGATGGAGCGCATATCAGAACATTACTTCTAACACTCTTCTTCAGATATATGACACCGCTTGTTGAACAAGGATATCTGTATATTGCTCAACCACCATTGTATAAAGCAAAGATTGGTAAAAAAGAGCAATATTTAAAAGATGAAAAAGCGTTCAAACAGTTCTTGTTTGATTGGGCACAAGAGCAATGTTCATTGGCCATAGCTGGCAAAGAAATGAGCCTGGATCAATGGTCAACCCTCTTGGCACACATAACTGCATATTATGATAGCATTGAATCAAGCAGCAAAAACTTCAACATCCCACAAGAACTATGCCATCGTATGATTAAGTTCTTACGCGCAAATCCATGGAAAGAAGCTGATGGCATCCCAACATTAGTTGAAAAGCTTAAAGCTCATTTTAAGCGTTATGCAATATCATTAAATGAAGAACAGCCTATTACGCAAGATGGCAGCATACCTTCAACCTATAAACCGTTTGTTATATTCAAACTCTTGAATAAACAATGGGAAGTTTCTGCTGACTTCTTTAAATCTGAAGATGCTGAAGAACTGTTACAGTTAATTGAACCACTGGTACAATTTGAAGAACAAGATTGGAAGCTGCAAGTTACTGGCAAAGAAAAGAACGTATCTGGTAAAGGTATTCTTAATCTTGTTGCTGGCATTAGCATTATCAGCAAACCTTATATGAACGTACAGCGTTATAAAGGTCTTGGTGAAATGAATCCTGAACAATTGTGGGAAACTTCTATGGATCAAACCAAACGCGCTCTATCTCAAGTTAAAATTGAAGATGCGTTAGCTGCAGATTCATGGTTTGCTACCCTTATGGGAGATGATGTAAGTGGGCGTAAAGATTACATTGAAAAATATGGCCACTTTGTGAAGAATCTAGATATCTAAATGCTTGAACCAATTAATCAATTTATCACATTACACCACCTGATATCTGAGAATACAACAGTAGTTCTCGGACTATCAGGTGGTCCTGATTCTGTATATTTACTTCACTTACTTGCACCTTTGCATAAGCAGAAGAAGATCTCATTAATTGCTGCTCATCTTGACCATCAATGGCGTGCAGATTCTGCTCATGATGTTGAATTCTGCAAAAAGAGTACGCAGGAATTAGGCATCCCATTTGTTCATGCACAAGCATCTGAAGTTGATATTGAAATTAAGAAAAATGGTTCACAAGAAGAAGTTGGTCGTAAATTACGCCGTGCATTTTTAGAATCTGTTGCTCACAAATATAATGCTCAGGCTATCGCCTTGGCACACCATGCCCAAGATCAAGAAGAAACATTTTTAATCAGACTTATTCGTGGCACCACATTAACCGGTTTAATTGGGATGAAGCCACAACAAGGGTTGTATATTCGCCCTCTTTTAGAAACGAATAAAGCAGATATTCTTGCATACTTAGATCAGCACAAGATCGCTTACCTTACTGATCCGACCAATGCTAGTGAATCATATCTGCGCAATAGAATTCGTGCGCGAGTATTACCTGCCTTGCATGAAGTTGATAATCGCTTTGATGCTAATTTTATACGCACGTTAAATCATCTTGAACAAGCAGAAGAATATTTAGAACAAGAAACGCGTAAAATTTTTAGTAAGATCTCTGTAGACGGCGGCTTGCGCACTGCTGATCTATTAAAATTAGATCCATACATGCAAAAGAGAATTTTGATTCATTGGCTAATTTGCAACAAAGCCCATTTTGTACCAACCGATAGCTTTTTAAATGAAATACTCCGCTTTCTGGAAAGTCAGAAAAACGGAGCACATACAATTCATACAAGTTGGGAAATGTTAGTGGATCTGGGGATTGCTTACATTAAGAAGTTTTAGGTTTTTTTCTTGGACTTGTTGGTGGTGTTTTTAAGAATGCATAACGATCTGATTCAATTTGATTGCGTAATAATTCATATTCATATGCGGTCATCATCTCACCTTGTTTGAAACCGTCATTGTGTGGTTGAGCATTGAAATCAGCCTGTATATTTTCAAGAATAATATCTGCTACATTACTCGCACCATAAATAAGACCGAATCCTAATTTTATTCGTTTTGATCGTGATTTGCGCTGCTCTGACAATATGTCATTAACTTTGTTGAAATTCATATTTAAAGTATCAGCTTCTTCTTTCCATTTATTATAAGAAATAGAACGCTTGATAACATTACTTGTAGTTTTGTTCTTTGGAGACTTAATAGGCGATCGTTTCTGAGCAACTATGGCTTTAACAGGAGAGAATTGTGTACCATTCAATCCAGTTGACTGTGTAGATTCGTCTTGTACATGAGAAGATTCCATAGCATAAGAGCTCGATATCATAGCTATAGAGCAGAATAATAACCGTACCATTTGTTTCATATAAAACCTGTTGTTTAACCTGAGCTGTATATAACTATTAATTGCAGACTAAAAAAAGGTTGTTTTTTGAATGTTTTTTAAGAACAACCAACCATTTCTTACCATTTGAAACAATTATAACCTTTTTAATGCTATATGACAAAAGGCCTTACCTATGTGTAAATTTCTATATGAATTGACCAAGCCTCAATTTACAGGATCCATACCTTCTCTTACCACTTGCAGGATAGAAGGTGCTAAATTGACAGACGTTTTTGGAAATAAACAACGACGTTTTATCGGCAAATTGGCAGGATCTTGAACAAGCTTTTCTGTTGATCCCAACAAACGCAAACACATCTCAGCTTGCTTCATGTCATGAGCATCACTCAACTGTTTACCCACTGCAAATATATCTTTTGCCAGGCATCGAGCATGATGTTGCACAGAAGCTACTTCAAATTCATCGTTTGACTTTAATGCTTGTTCCATATCTGCAGCAATATATTCTAGATTTTCTCTGAAACGTTTATATTTTGCTGTGCGGTCTTGTTTTGGAACAATAGGTTGAGGTTTTTGTTCATCATCAGAATCTGCAAACTCTTTTTCAAAGTCTGCTATCTCTTCTTGATTCATATTTGAGAGAGTGCGTACTCTTTTTCCTTCATCCATCAGCTCCATGGCCTGGATACCAAAAAAAGTTACAACTACTATAGATAATAATTTTTTATTCATAGAAACACCCTTATGAAAAAAATTTTACAAAGAGTGCTGTAAAGTTAATTACAAAAAATGTTAGAGGCACATAACAAAGAAACCCCATTTTTATAACCAATCCATACAACCACCATTTTCAATATGCTCAATACTATTAAACTCGAAATTCAAAGTCAAATAAAGCTAATTTAAATTTTTGTTTCGTATTGAAACGATAAAGTTTCACATGAGAAAAATTTAAAAAGATGAATGATTACTTTCTAGAAATAAATGAATTGCTTGGGATTATAAAACGCCACAAACTTTCTTGGCCTTTTGAAATGCCAATGCGTTTGGTTGCTTTAGTTTTTTCAGCCACATGTCCATCATCTATCAGATACAGATCGCCCTTTTTTGTCAGATCAATGCCATATAATGTTTTTGTTATATGTAATGCTTGTGCAAGCTTTCCCGGACCATTGGTCAGATTTTTAATCTCATGCAACTTTCTTAATTTTTGCATATATTCAATACCTTGCAACGGTTCTAAGGCGCGGATTAAAACTCCACCGCCAGGCGTTTGTTTGTCACGCGCAACCACATTAAATGCGTAATGCATACCATAAATAAAATAAATATACGCATGTCCGACAGGCCCAAATAGCGCCTGAGTGCGAACACTCGGCCCCTTAAAACCATGACATGCGGGATCAAAACATGTATATGCTTCTGTTTCTACAATTCTGCCCATAAGCAGATGGCCGTTCAATTGACGTACAACAATCTTGCCCAGCAAATCTTGTGCCACATCGACGGTATTACGCTGATAAAATGTTCGTGGTAGAAGTTTCATGTATAAACCCTGTATATTAGATACTACCCAGGCGTCGCTTATCCGGGCCTTCCGTCTTCGCCAAGGCTTCGTCGGACAGGTCAGGCTCAGCAACTTTCGTTTATCGAAAGTCGGCCTTCCGCCAAGCTATGCCGGGCTACTTGCCTTCATACCCAGTTTTTAATAAACATGGGTATTCAGTCAAGTGGAATTAAAGTATGTTGTAGTAGTTAGTAGTAAGGGGCACATGTATTACGATCAATCAAAAAAACGCTTATACATTCTGTTAGTGCTCTCGTTGTGCATGCATGGCCTATTGATGTTGGTCATCTTTGTTATTAAATACCCCGAACGCAATCTACTACTACAATTAACACAGCAACAACCAATTCCTTTGCCCATGCCTGCGGCGGCACCCGTACCGACTCCCGTTCAACAAGAACAAATACAACAGCCGCCAATGCCAGAAAAGCTAGAATCTCAAGTTATTCCTTTCAGACTCAATTTAAAAGAAGATTCACAGTTTGGCGCCAGTGTAATTTTTCAAGATGTCCCTGAACTTGCAGGAGAAGATGGAAAGTTTGATTTAGACCTAGCTCAACATCCTATACAAGTAGATGAAGGGGAAGCTGATCAAACATCAGA
>CAZJQM010000038.1:0-6937 GCA_964548355.1 uncultured Pseudomonadota bacterium | reverse complement strand
ACTGTTGCAGTTGCAGCAAATGCTTGCGGAGGTATAAAAATAAATTGCATTATATCGGTAAGGTGGGAACAGGATTTGGTGACATAGAACTTCTGGCACTTGCAGAAGTTTTTAAAGAACTTAAAAACACAGACCTTGATATACAAAGCTCAGTACCGGTCAAAGGAATTACGTGGATACAACCACAACTAGTCGCTGAAGTTAAATATCAAGTTGTTACTCGCGATGGTCTTTTACGCATTCCCGTATTTGTACGACTGCGCACTGACAAAAATGCCAAAGACTGCAGGTATGACCAACTCAAGATTGTGAAAAAGAAGAAAAAATGATCCTTTTACCTACAAGTTTTTTCTAAGACGTCTTTCATATCTTCTTGAGATGAGTATCTACCTTTGGTACCAATCCCCTTAATAATTGTTTCCAAAATAGAAGCCATACCAGAGAAGTATTGTTTTTGAAATTCTATATCTTTTACGCCTTGGAAGTAATCAAGATCTATTTCATCATATTCACGGTTAGGTGATTGCATATATCCTTCATATATTTCTGGATATTGCTCTTTTATTTGTCTGTAGAACTTGTTAATAGTTTTTATATTGCTTTCTTTTCTTTGTACTGCAATATTTGCATCGGCATAGTAAATTTTACTTAGGTTGTTGACAACACATATATTTCTTTTTAATACAGCAAGCTCAGCCATATCTCGTTGTTTTGCACTAGCTTCTTGTTTTTTACGCATAGCTTCAGCTTGTTTTGCCATTTCTTCTTCTTGTAAAAATGCTGGAGACTTTCTAGGCGTTGCAGGAAGTCCTGGCAATAATTTTCGCATCTCACGATATGAATCAGAGGTACCAATATCTGCAATAATCATCGTATAATAATCAACTAAGAATGGATAATAAAACTCAAAAAACGCTCTATCATTTTTTAATTTTGGATTTTCTTCAAAATATCGAGTATCTAATGGATTAAACTTTTTAGCTTCTTTTATATAATCTTTCACTATTTCAGGATATTTTTTAGCAAGAGCTTCAGCTATAGATTTTTGATAGAACGTACCAAACCAATTTTTGTCACTTTCTCTTTTTTCTCTAATTTTTGGATCATGGAGATAGATATTTTCTAATTGATGGACCAAGGTAATATATTCTTGAGGAGTTCTTTTTTTAGAGATGGAACCAGATGAGGGTTGATCTGATACTTCATCACCTTGCATCGCTTGATAGCCCAAATAGGCAACAATAGCTGCAAGTGTTGTTCCGGCTGCAGCCGCCCACCAACTACTAGATTTTTTTTCTTCAGTTTTTCGCTCTTGCTTGCCTTGTGAAGCATTTATTCCCTGAGGAACGATTAATGAAAGAGATAAGAATATATACAAAATGCGCTTCATTATTCCCCTTAATTATTCCCTTGTCATTGAAGCTAATACTTCTGAAACTCGTTTTTTTGAATCATTAGTTCCATAGGTATCAATTAAATCGACATATTTTTCAACAATCTGAGCAAAATATTCTTTTTTAAACTGCTGATTTTTAACTAGATTAAAATATTCAATATCTATAGGATCAAATGTATAATTATGATTCTCTAAGTAATTGCTATATATATCCGGGTACCGATTCCATATCCAATTAGCGATGCTTTTAAACTTATCTTTATTCTTTTTTATAAGAAGCATTAAAGCACCGTGATCTTCTTGGTAAATATTATCTAAATGCCTTGCTAGCGTAATATTTTGCTGTAAAGATCTTTGTGGCAAGCGTAATCCACTTGCACCATGCCTTTGAGTTTGCGATATATAACCGGAGCTTTCTTTTTCAATATTTTTAAGAGCATCACGCATTTTTTTTCGAGATTGATCTGTCCCTGACGTACCTATAACATGCGCTAAACTAACATTTACTTGATCTAAATATTTATTTAAAAAGTCAGGATTCTCAATTTTTGCATAGTAATCAATATTTAATGGATTTAAATAACTACTTACTTCTCGACGCTTTGCAACAACATGAGGGAACTTTTTGATGACTTTCTCAATTTCTTCTAAGGCTTGCTCTCGAACATCATGATATGCTGCTGTAGTAAGGTTATCATCTTCGCTCACTATACTTTTTAACTCCAGAGCTAATTTTTTTTTAAGTTCTAAATCAGACTTGCGCTCTTTTATGTCTTGAACTTCTTCACCTGACTGATATTGATAACCCAAATAAGCGAGCAATGCTGCGGTCATAGCTCCAGCCGTTGCATACTTCCATCCCCAACTTGATTTCTTTTCTTCAGATTTTTGGGGTTCCTGTTTCCCTTGAGATGCATGTATTCCATGCGGGACGACTAATAAAAGTGACAAGAATATATATAAGATGCGCTTCATTATTTCCTCTTAATTTCTATAGTTTGCTTCCCTACTCATACTAAGAATATTTTGCAATGCTTGTTTGGATTCCCTTGAACCATATTGCTGTATGATATTAGTTAAATATTCCTTAACTATTTTCAGATAAAGATTGCTATCACATAAGCTGCCAAACAATTCTAAATCAAAGACATCCACATCTTTCATAAGCATTGGATTCTCAATTTTTTCTTCCAATTTACACTGGCCCCATATTTTCATACCTAAAAGTTCTTCCCCTTTTACCTTTAGGCCCGGTGGTATGTCTCTGTCATTATTATAAATCTCTAATAAATCTCGCATTTCTTTTATCTGTTTTGATTGTCGTGATGCGGTGTACGTTCTGTGATATATCCCTGACTGATCCCCATAGGCACTAGCAGTCGAAAGCAGAAAAATTGATACAAGAATTCTTATACCGTTCATTCTTCATCCTCGAAAGTTTTTTCTTTCTCATGCGCCATTTTACCTTTTGCAGTCCATTCTATGTTTTCTTTTTCGAAAAGCTTATTCATTTCTTCTTTTGATGAATCAGAACCGTACATTCTTATTATTGCTCTATAATACTTAATGAGCAGGTTGAAATATCTTTCTTTAAATTTATCGTCTTGTACTTTTGCAAAGTACGACTGATTTAAGAAATCAAATGGTTTATTGGGATATTTCTCAGCATATTCTTTTGCAATAGCGCGATAGCGTCTTTGTAGCTCATGAGCGAATTTCTCTTCTATTTCACGCGCATCTTTCCATTCTTCAGTATTCATTTTAGCCATGACTATTTGATCATCAGTGTTTGCAATATTGCTTAATCTACGTACCACTTTTACATATTTTTCAATTAATGCCTGACGTGCTTGTTGTACCGCTTGCTCATCCATAGCTGGCTTTGGCTTTGATTCTGGAACTGTTGATACAGGACCGATATTAAGGCCTTTTAAGAAGCCTTTATTCTTCAAATAAATTACCAATGCTGTAAATGCAGCACCCAAGCCAAAACCTGCAGCTGCTATTTTTTGCGTCCAGTTGCTTCCACCACCATTATTTCCTGCTGCGGCACCTGTTGCTGGAGCGCCGTCTTGCATACCATAAGCTGGCATTATAAATAGGAGTGATAAGAAAATTGTTAATAAACGTTTCATAGTTGCTCCAAAATAATATTTTTTCATTCAATTGAACACATATTCATTATAATCATAATTCATATCAATTCTAATAGTCAACAGCCCATGGGTGCCAGAAGAATATGATTTAAGCGATGGAATCGAAATAAGCAGCTCGTTAAACCGGATCGGCTTTGAATCTAAACGTAATAAATCCAATCATGAGTTAAGCATGGAAAAGACTATAATCGAATCTTTTTATAGAGGCATATCTTCATTAATATTTTTACGTATCAGTGAACCATCCAAATCTTTCATAATTTTTTTAGATGCATTTACCCCATAATCTTTGATTATTTGACGGTAGTATGAATCTAATTTATAAAAATAAGCATCTTTAAACTGTTGATTAGAGACTTTCTTGAGAATTTCAATGTTAAATGGATCAAATCTTGGTGTTCCAACAGGGTTTTTGTTAAAATCCGCCGCTCGTTGATATATATTCGGATAGGTGTTATATACCCAATTTTCAAGCTCTCGCTCCCGAACACTAAACTCACGTTCTCGCGCTTGAATAGATGGATCGTTGTCATATATATCTTTCAATTGTTCAGCATATATAATCTCTTTATCAGTATTCCAACCTGCAATTTTAAGCAATGCATTCATCATTTTATTTTGTGCTTCTTGAGATCCATAATGCTTTATAACAAACTGTAAAAATATTTTTACTTCGGCAAAGTATTGTGCTTTAAGAGCTGAGTTTTGAAGCTTTCGATTAAAATAATTAATATCAAGAGGATCATGATTCTTATCGACATCAGGAACGTTCTTTACAATACGTCTTATTTCTTGGGCTTCTTGCTGAAAATACTGCTTATTCCCTTGAATTTCTTGATCGGCTTGATAAATCGGTAATAAAGCTTTTGCTATAGCTACGTTTCTTTGCAATGCATTCATCTTTCCTGGTTTTGCTGTCGGCTCGCTTAAATCATTCATTGCTTGATAACCAACATATGCCAATAATGCAGCAACAAGGGTCCCTGCTGCTGCCGTCTTCCACCAGCCAGATTTTTCTTCTTTTTTCTGTTGAACTACCTGTTCAGATGCACTTTGTATATGAACAGGCACCATCGATAATACAATAACTAATATCGTTATGCGTTTCATAAACATCATTTATCTATATTTTTCAGGTATAGTCCCACCTACAATTCCCCAAGTATAAACTACATCCTGAAGTTGTTTTATAAAATCAGGCTTTTTTTCACTATCAGTACCCTTACCTGAAGCCAGTTCACCATACTTTGAAATCGCTGAGAACAAAGTCTGATTTAATTTATCAAAGTAAGCGTTTTGAAATTGAGGACTTTGCAACATAGCTTTCCGAATATCAATTCCTCTATATCCCCACTTCGTTTCTGGGAATTTTTCCTCTACAAACTTTTTAATATCCTTATCTATGGTACCGTCGATTTCCAACAACTTAAGAGCATTTTTGACTTCTTTTACTTTACTTGAATCTTTCCGAATCTCATAAATCCACTGAAGTTCCCATAAGTTCGACCCCATATCTAATGTAATCCTACTTAATTGGTCGGCTAAAGCAGCTTTTTGAGATAATGTCAGATTTCTTTGTTTGATTTTCTCTTGTGTGGTAGCTAATTCTTGTTCACCAGAAAGATAATTGAGATAGGCCAATAATGCTGCACCGAGGCCCACACTACCAACAGTTTTCCAGCCCCAACCTGACTTTTTTTCTTCAGACTTTTGAGCTTCTGTTTGTTTACTATCATTTTGTGCAGCAGCAAACATTACGTTGGCTGGTATGATTAATAACATTGATAAAAATATAGTTAATTGGCGCTTCATTGTTTCCCCAGTTTTGTATTATTTATTACACAATTAAACACGCATTCCTTATCATAATAATCAATATCAATTCTAGTAGTCAATGGATTAAGCGCGAAAAATGTCGTATTTTATACGATCTGGTGCAAGAATTGGCGATTAAACGGGATCCGCTTTGAATCTAAACGTAATAAATCCGATCATAAGACACAATATGGTAAAAAAGACGAGCATGCCCATACATAAGCTGAAAGAGAAGAAATAATCCCCATCGATAAATGAATAGCGCAGTCCTTCAGTGATATAAATAAAGGGATTGATCAGAACAATGTAGCCTAGAGCTTTTGAATAATCCGCCATAGTTTTCCAAGGAACTAACAACCCACCTAATACGACCATGGGGAAGTTGATCCGTCGGTAAAAATGCCTGATCTGGCGAATGGGATATTTAAGCATGCAGGCAAACATAACACTAAAGGCCATATAAAACAGACAGGTCATATAGAACATGGTTATAACTTTAAACCAGTTAGCATGAGAAAGATCAAATGCCTCGTAAAAGAATAATTTCATGAAAATATAATAAGGAGCCATACATATGAATAATAACACTGAACCAAATAATACTTTCTGCAGAATTAAAAAGCGATAGGGGATAATCGTTAAAAAATAATCGGTCAGCTGATCACGCTCAATATCAAATAGAAAATCAGCATTAATGGAAAATGCACATCCATTGATAGCAAATAAAATGAGTCCTACAAATATAATCGTTGCCGAAAATTGCTGTACAGAAACACTCATACCTATTTTGGGCAGCAAATATCCAAAACAAAGACCATACATCATTGAATATATGAATGAATAGTTAACGATGTATCGAAATATTCGATCTTTATATACAACAAAATCACGATGTGTTAAAGCGAACAACTGTTTTAATGTTTGCATACTATCCTAACGGATCTAATCTTTTTCTGACGGCTTTTTTTAATACCATTGTTGTTGCACCTAACATGATAAGCAACACTACTAAACACCAAGCCCAATAAATATAAATAGGCGATCCGGTTGCAGCTGAACGCTGACCTTCGATCATATAGATCATAGGGTTGAATAAATAGGCATAACCAATAAGGGGCACTGTACTTACTACTGCGCTCCATGGATAATAAAATGCACCAAATAAGGATAGCGGCAACAAAATGCGAGGCCACACATTATCACGCATCCACCAAAAAGATTTTAACATCACAATAGTAAACATTAACAAGCTTACAAAGAATAAGCAGATGAGATATATCATTAGGAATAAGAAAAAGTTGCCGTTTTCAAAATGGAGCATGGACCCAAATAATATCCTGCCAAAACATCCAACGAAAAATAATGAAGCAAAAAGATCAATCACATAACTCAGAATATATTTTGCTAATAACCAGTTAATGGGCAATGGCAGCGCAATTTGATAATCGATTGCTCTTTTATAATCAACATCAAATGCATCAATCATCGCTCTATCAAATGTTACATTGGTCAATACTGTCATCATAATACCGAAAAAGATTGGTGTGATTAAATCAGGATTCATGCCCAT
>CAZJQM010000037.1:0-6971 GCA_964548355.1 uncultured Pseudomonadota bacterium | reverse complement strand
TAAGTATTCACATACATCTAGAGGCAAAAAAAGATAACCCTGATAAACCAGCAGTACGCAGAAGCTGGCTCCGCCCCATACGTGATATTTTAGCACCTGTATTATCTGACCATGCCCTTGAAAATTACGACCGCAAGATAAAACAGCATGAAGGACTATTGCAAGAAGATGATCCATCTTTGGGCGGTGACAACACAGTACCTTCAGGCCTTGATAATACACCGGTCCCTGTCAGCAGCTTTAAAGATATTGCTGGCGGCGTACCACAAGACATTATCAATTTGCTAGAAATTCTGCGAGGCAGTGAAAAGTTTAAAAAGTTTGGTGTTAAACCGCCTAAAGGTATTTTACTTGTCGGACCTCCTGGAACTGGTAAAACGTTGCTAGCCCGTGCATTGGCAGGAGAAGCAAAGTGCGTATTTATTGCTGCAACTGCAACTCAATTTATAGAAGTTTATATTGGTACAGGACCTGCACGCGTACGAGAACTTTTTACTAAAGCCAAGACAATGGCCGCAGCTTATAAGACTAATGCCATTATTTTCATTGATGAAATTGATGCTATCGGTAATCGCAGCACCTTAGCAGGCCATGATTCTGAAAGCAAGCGGACTTTGAACGAACTTTTAACTCAGATGGATGGGTTTGCAGCCAATGATGAAATAATTGTATTGGCAGCAACAAACAACCCGCAACATTTAGATCCAGCACTTAAGCGTTCAGGGAGGTTTGACACGGTCATTGAAATACCACTTCCTGATAAAGAAAAGCGTACAGCCATTTTACGCCATTACTTATCACGCGTTCCAAAAGGTGGCGTTGGCCCCAATCTTAATATTGAACCTATAGCAGAACGCACTAAAGGGTTAACGCCTTCAGATTTAGAAGAACTTGTAAGAAAAGCTGGCACTTTTACAGCTCAAGAAAATGCACCCTATATTCAACAAAAGCATCTTGAAATGGCTGCAGATGCATTACTTTATAAACGCAAATTTTAAAAGGGATCGTAATGAAAAGAATGTTAGTCGCAATGATGTTTGTTAGCGGAATGGGTTATGCTGCCAAACCAGCTGACGTTGATCCCCGTGACATTTCTTATTTTACCCATCCTAGACATACATCTCAAATTTTAGGACTCATGGATTCGCAAGATCATCATAATGTTTATATTGTTAGACCAGGACTGAACAACAGTTCATGGATTAAGAAAAATGATATATTTTATAATATATCCCAAGTTGAACAGCAGGAAAGCAACCTGGTGTATATTGAGATATCAACTTTAAGTACGCTTGATCAACTACCAGACTTTTGTAGAGTCGAACAAGCCATTTCTAATTCTCTTGCATTATCACGATGCAAGACTCAGATACTTCCACGTCGTGATGAAAGAAACTATAAATTCATGGGAATTCCCCAAGAAAACACAGCTCTTATTGTGCCATCTGAAACAGCCGGACTTTGGACAATTTTACGCTTCGGCCATAATAATTCAGGCCAAGATAAAATATGGAAAAAATCAAATGAAATATTTACTGAAGTAACAAATAGAGATTTGTTTGAACAAGCATTCATTTATAATACAACTTTTTCCCTTAACACAATGCTTCCCGATGCAATCCAAGTTGATCCAACGTTATTAAAAAAATATTCCGAATATGGTGATCAAAATTATAAAGTTTATGATGCTAGACTCTATACATCTATTGCTAACACACAAATTGCTTTTTCTATTCCAGTACATCTAACGATAATACAAAAAACTTTAGTCGTTGTAATGGCCGGAATAATTGCTTGGTATGGTATACCAAAAATAACTAAGGCCATTAAAAATAAAGATACAGAACAAACTACTTAATAATGGAAAAACTATGAAAAGACTTATCGTACTAGTGTGCCTTGGCACATCAATAGCTTACGGGATGGATGAAAACAAAGCAGAAAGTTGGCGTAAGCTTTATCGAAATAGTAGAAACCAACTAAAAGAAAATCAACAAGAAGTTACAGCCATCGCTAACTCGCCAGCCGCACAAGCGCTGCGTACTGGTTCACGTCCCAATCTATCTGCTGTACTACCTAATGACAGTAAAAAATTTGATATTCGTGATTATAATTATGCATATCAAAAGCGAGAAAGATATTGCTTTATCTTTACAGAGGGTAGAAGAAAAGAAAGAAAACGTTATCCCATTAGATGCGGGGAAAATGAAACTCATTGGATAAAAAAGGATGGAGCATTTGTACAAGTTCATATTACTGACAAAAATTATACTGTAGCAGATTTCTCTGGGTATCAATTCACTGAAGCTGGTATACCTGAATATTTTGATAATTATGCAAATATAGCTTTCTACACATTTGCACGCACAGAAGAACCAATCAAGCAGTTTGTTCCGGCACCTTATCAGCAACTTGTAAGTCAAAGTCAGAAGCTTGTTAAAGAGAATTTGCAAGAAATTCCATCGTCATCTTCAAAGACATCCCTGCAACGCCCTCTTGCTATTTTCACCCTCATACTTGTAGCTGGATTAGGAACATATACGTTCTGGTACAAAGATACAAAACCCAAGCAGAAGCAGGCCTAGGGCATTAGATAAAGCAGCCTATTTAAGCTAAAATAGAAGAAAATCATAATAATTAAAAATAATTGGGGTTTTTATATGAAAAAGACATTACTTCTGCTCATTTTAAGTATTTGGTCAGCTTATGGAATGGATGATCCAAATACGGTTTGGATACCAGATGCTCAAGGTGTAGCATGCCAACATAAGCGCCAAGAAGTAGCTACCCCAGCTCAACTTACACCTGTTTCTATTTTTTCAATACCCATTTTAAAAGACCCTTATGGCATTGCTCCACAATCAACAATGCATGAACTTGATGCTGCCTATGTAGGGGAATTAGTAAGACCCAATTCATGTTTGGTCATTCCAGACAAAGAAGATGCTACAAAATGGAGACCTATACGAGAATTCAATAAACGATGGTGTGTAAAAATAGATGGCAAGCTTCAAGCAATAGAAGATCCAGCACAGGTATTCGAACAAGCGCATGTGTATACCGAACCCGGATTTAATCAACGCTTAATTCTTCCAGAATTTGTAACAGAGACACCTGAAACACCCATAGTTGCGGCAAAAGGCACTTCTCCTTATTTTGTGCATTATCTTTCTAAGTATCGCTTTGAGAACAATATCACAGAATACGGAACATCATTCATTAATCGATTAGTCCGCACAAAGAAGACATTGCAAACACTGCAGCAATCTCATGCTAAAGTTAAGACAATAAACTTCCCCACTATGAAAGTAATGAAATACGTCACTGGCGCAGTAGTTGCAGGTGTTTGCATTTACTTGTATTGTTCAGGAAAATTAGGTCGGATGTTTAAAAAATATACTGTAGCTAATAGCTAACAATTAACTAATCAAAATAAAAAGACCAGGAAATAATCCTGGTCTTTTTTGTTTCTTACTCTTTTTCAAACATCTTTTTTACGGTTGCTAGTGAACCAATTAATGAGCTTGCTTCATACGGCACTATAATCATTTTGCCATCTTTGTCTTTGGTCATTTCTGGCAAAGCTTTGATATATTGCATAGCAATTAAATACGTAGATGCATCACCCTTTGGCATTGCTTGTGCAATCATTTCAAGAGCTCGTGCTTCTGCTTCTTGGATTTTCAAGCGAGCTTCAGCTTCACCCTGCGCATTAATAATTTTAGATTCAGCAGTACCTTGTGCACGAAGAATATTTGATTCACGTTCACCTTCTGCTTGCAAAATAGAAGCTCGTTTTTGACCTTCAGCTTCTAAAATAATTGCACGGCGGTCACGTTCTGCACGCATCTGCTTTTCCATAGCATGACGAATATCAGCCGGCGGATTTACTTCCTGGAGTTCAACGCGATTTACTTTAACACCCCATTTGTCTGCCGCTTCGTCTAATATGGCGCGCAGTTTTTCATTAACGCTATCTCTAGACACCAAGGTTTCATCTAAATCCATATACCCAATCACGTTACGCAAGGTGGTTTGCGTCAACTTTTCAATAGCTTCTGGTAAGTTTTCTACTTCATACACAGCAGCTTTTGGATCAGTAATTTGGTAATACAAAATAGCACTGATTTCCATGGTCACGTTATCTTTGGTGATCACGTTTTGTTTTGGAAAATCAAACACTGCTTCACGCAGATCGATTCTGCTCAATGCGCGAATAGTGCGATAATATCTCTTTTGATCAACCTGCTGAATATCACTCCACAATACTCCACGCACACTTTCAATGAATGGTATGACAAAATGGATACCGGGAGTTAATACACGGTCAAACTTACCAAAACGTTCAATAATCACTGATTCCGCTTGGCGAACTAAAAAAACAGCTCTGAGTAAAAAGAATATCATGAACGCGAGCACTACTGCCCAAAAAATAATAAATTCATACATCATAGTTTTTCCTTCCCTTGTGAACGAACTATAAGATGACACCCAACAACACTTAATATTTCAACAGTAGTTCCTGCATCTATTTTTTCTTGACCAATGGCACGGGCAAGCCAAAATTGTCCGCCAACTTTCACTTGTCCAGGATTAATAGAATCAACGGGCAACATTACCACGGCTTTCTTGCCAATTAATGCATATGCATTCGATTGATAATGAGAACGGCTAAAATTGTGCTGATTAAGCAACCAAAGTCGCAAAATGCCAAAAACAAGACATGTCCCACCCAAAAATACCAGGCCTTGGCCAATATAGGTAAATTCGAATATAACCGAAGCAGCAGCCAAGATAGCGGCACCTGCAAATGACAGGAAGAAAAAAAATACAGGGTGAATAAGCTCAAGGCACAAAAATAATGCACTTATCCCAAGCCAGAAAAATACCGTATTATCCATAATAATCCTCCCATACCCCAGTTTAGTTTTATGGGCAATAGTGTATAATTAATAGGGAGAAAACACAATCAAGTTTCATATTGAAAACAACGAATTTAAGGCTTATTTTCAAGCTTTTTATGTTTTCAAGGTCATTTTTTGACCACTTTTAAGGAGGTTTTTGAATATGTTTTTGTATAAAGATCTTAAGAAAATTACCCTATTTTTAGCTCTTTTCTCTTTTACTGGAGCATCTTTGGCTGCTCAAAAACCAGCTGTTTTCACCAAATATGTTCAGGTAAAGCCGGTAAGCAAAGAGCATAGAGCTCGTCGTAAAACCCTACCTGTGGTGACCATATGGATACACGGTACATGTATACCTTTTGGTGTACGTACCTTCCACGCTCCTTCAAAACTTGGTATGTATAAAGCTATCGATTTAGTTAAAGACAATAAGCATTTACACCATACGGCTTCGCTTTTAGCAAAAAAAGATCCTGAACGATTTTCCTTCCGTTATTTCTATTTCTTCGGTTGGTCTGGAGAATTAGGATTTAATGAGCGTGAAAAGTCATCAGCTCTTCTGTATGAAGATATTAAAAACATTATACAAGAATACAAAATACAATATGGCCGTGCTCCTAAAATACGTTTAGTGTGCCATAGCCATGGTGGTAACGTTGCTCTGCATCTTGCGCAACATGCTGCCAAAGATAACGATATAGAAACTCCAAAGATCGATGAATTAGTATTGCTTGGCTGTCCTATACAAGCAGTAACCAAAGATTTTGCACATCACTCTACTTTTAAACGTGTATATAACATATATTCAACGATGGATTTAATACAAATATTAGATCCACAAGGTATTTACGAACAAACAAAAAATCATCATAAACTTACACAGAACAAACAAGATAAATTTTTCTCAGGCAAGAAGCTTCCTGCAAAAGACCACATCATACAAGGTTATGTACGTATAAGTGGAAGACCAGTTTTACATGCCGAATTTATTATGACCCACTTTGTTGAAGCTCTTCCAGAACTTCTTGCAACCCTTGACGAATCCTTTGTACAACGCGAAAATAAGCAAGTTTCGCCAAACGCTATTTATGCGTTGTCTATCAAGAAATCTTAATCGAAAGTATTCATGAATAAGTGTTTTTTGCCTTTGTTATTTTCTGCAGCAACTTTATCTGCGATGGAGCAAAGGTATAATACAATGCAATTAATACCAAACGATTATGCTCAAACTCAAAAAAAATTTAACATTTCTCAAAAAGTTGTTAATCAGTTTCCAGCGATAGCAGGCTCTATGGCATTTCTAAGTCATAACATCCATCTACCTCTTACAACTCCTGAAGTAAAATTATTAACTAAGCTGATGATGGTCAAATCCAAAATTCCGACTAAACTTTTGAAACATTTATCCCTTTTTACTATCAATGCAATCTATTTTTTAAGATATCGCTATTATCCTAGTCCAATAACACAATTGCTGCAAGAATCGGCAGTTAAGTTTCGCCACCAAACATGGATAGTTGAAATGGCAGATATACCACCCGTATTCACTTGTGATATACAATCTAGATTCCGGAAGGTAGATCTTAATCCTATTCCTACAATTCTTACTGCAGAACAAAGTAGAGCCATTGAAGTTATTTTTACCGAATGGCTTACTCAAGAACAAGTTGAAGCTTTTAATGCTTTTTTACCAACCGACTGGATGGCAACTCGATGATGAAACATTATAAAAACTATTTTTTATTTATATTTCTTTATATCCAATGCCTATCTGCGATGGAGCAAATACATAATACGATACAATTAATACCAAACGATTATGCTCAAACTCAAAAAAAATTTACTATTTCTGAAGAAATTACTGATATGTTTCTATGCCTAGAAGGCACTGATTTTGAAAAGTATGTAGAAAGTGAAGACGATGATATTCATTTGTCTATTCCTACGCCTCAAGTCCAATTATTAAGCAAAGTACTGATCATAGAATCAGAAAAAAAGTGGTTTAGAAAGTTATCAATAGCTAAAATTAAAATATCTTACTTTCTTAACCATGGTTATTATCAAAGA
>CAZJQM010000036.1:0-7152 GCA_964548355.1 uncultured Pseudomonadota bacterium | reverse complement strand
TACCCATTAACGAGTGATACGTTTTTAACGCATCCTTTAGTTTTTTTGTATCATTGCCCGCCCAGTCCTCTTGTTCGATAGTATCGGACAATATGTGAGCCCCAAATTCAAGGACATAATATTGTACAGATTTGATAGGTTTGGGCTTTGCGCGAAATGATTGGACAAGATTGTAACCATCGAGAAAACAGTTAAGGTAGGGCCATGCAACTACTAAGCCATATATCAACTGGTTTATGCGTGTTTTGATTTCTAAACTTTTTGCATCAATGGAATCAACCGCTGAAGTTACATTGTTTATCAAAGATCTTTCTTTATTATGATCGATCAATAAAGCAAAGTAATAAGGTTCTGCTTGCGCGATTTCTTTTAGGTTAGCATCGAGTGAGGTTAGAAGTTTTGGATCATCTATCAGCTTTTGTACTAATGCTTGGCGGGCCTGTAGTTGTTCTTGATTAACAAGTGGAAGTGCTATCATTTTGGTCAGAACAACTTCACCTTGAACTGTTTGCAAAAAAGGGCTTAAGCTTTTTACGAGACTATTTCCTTTATAAAGAGCTAGTTCATCCCAAGAATCAGAAGATAATACATCAGGGATATTTTGATGGTCGTGCAAAAAAGAATAAACGAGATACTTTTGTTCGGCTGGTGAAAGAGTTTTTACGGACAAATCATTGAATAATTCAACGTCCTGTTGTGTTTTTTTTGATTTATCTAATGTTGTAGGCTTGTCAGGTATTAAGCTATTGACGTTGACATCATAAATTTCAGGAACTGTCAGATATTCTTGTTCAATCTTCTTATACAAATCATCAATAGCCTGTAGAGCGGGGCACAATCCTAAAATGAGTACATTTAATAAAACAAGTTGCTTTTTGAGCATAGTGATATCCCTGAATTCCCTTAATTTATACATTGTATAAAGCATAATTCGGGGCATTTTTGTGTCAAATGTTGCTAAGATTATGGAGCAGGTAAAAATCCGCCCTGTGAAGGGCCGTAAGAGAAAGTTTTGTGGGAATCATCAAGCATAGAATAGATAAGGTTGTAATACTGCCTTAAGCTCTTTTTCCAAACCTGCTTATCTAATGAACCTGACTTTTGGCTGAGGGTATAAGAATTTTTATACAACTTAATAAGTGCCAGCTTAAAATCATTAGGATAGCTTTGATAATGTTCTAAAACTGATTGTAACTGAGTGTTAAATTCTTGCTCAGTAGGAGAAGCAATTGCGTGGTCATCAAGAACTGTTTGTACTTCAAGTTGTTCTGGTCCAGTTTCAATGAGCATATAACAAATAAAAGTCGCTAATCCATTTTTAAGTTCTTGGGTGAAAATATGCTGATCATCAATGTTATATCGTGTGCGCCATTCATTGATCATGGAGTTTTTTTGTGTGTTAATAACTAAAGGAATAATTGCGATGATAAGTATTAATGCTGCAATAGTTTTGCGCATATTAAACTTAAAATCTAACTTATAATTCATCACTATATCCTTTTTTAACTCATGCTCAATGTCGCCCAAGTCTATCAATAATAATGATCTTAATAAAGGCATGGATTTTCGTGGTGCTAATGGCACATTAAAGCTTTAATTTCTCAAATAATGGCTTGAGCTCGTTATATATTTCTTTCAAATCAAATGAAATAGTTTTTACATCTTCCGTTAATGCTGGCAAGAAGTTAGTGTCACCATACCAACGAGGGAGAACATGTTGATGCAGATGATCGAGCACGCTTCCACCAGATGCCTTTCCAAGATTCATGCCTACGTTGATACCTTCGCATTTTAGAACTTGAGTTAAAATTACGACACTGTGACTAGTGAGGTTAATAAGTTCTAGGCGTTCTTGATCTGAAAGTTGCTCAAGGGTAGCAACATGTTTGTAGGGGATAATAAGTAAATGCCCTGCGTTATACGGATACAAATTAAGTATAACAAAACAGTGCTTGTATCTACCTAATATAAAATGATGTTCATCTTGAGCATCCTTTACTTGCGTGCAAAAAATACATTGAGCGGTATGTTCTTTGGTATCTATTGTCTTTGAATAAGACGTGCGCCACGGCGCGTATAGTTTTTTCATGATTTATTTTTTCCTAATATTATAAGTCCAAAACATTAATGCTGCGATCAGCATAAGCGGTTCAATTGGAAGTCGTAGGCGTGCATATCCAAAACCACCTGTCATGATAATAATCGCGCCTGACATCAATATAAGCTTTATCCATGTATTAGCGTAAGCGGAAAGAGTGGCTTTATGCTGCCATGATTGGTACATTTGCTGACAACACAGCCAACTTCCTGCAAAGATACCAATCCATACCAGTATATAACACAAAAATTCCAACCAACTTATGATACGCATCCACCATGGAATGGGTGCAGCATATAAACAATCAGCAACTTTGTAAGATAAAAATTCTTCAATAGGGTCATAGGTATACGTATTGTTAGTAAATGCTACTAACTGACTTGCATATAAATCAAACGCCGTTTTACATGCTTGTACTATCCAATCATAGGCAAACATGAATGGATGTTGAACTATCCATGGCCATGCAACTTCACCGCATACAAGATGCTTAGAAACAACTAAAGGTTTACCTTGTGCTTTGAGTAATGATTCTTCGTGTTCTGATCGCTTGATAACTTGTGCATATAATGTTCGCGTACATGTTTCAAGAGGTAATCCGTGAACTCTGCGAATAACTTTAGGTGCACAAAATGCTTGCATAATACCGCCTGACATTGGACAGAAAAAGAGCTTGCCCGTGAGATTATAATTGCGTAGATACCAAGGAGTTAATGTGGTGAAAAAGACTATTAAAAAAAGAGCTATCTTTTTGAATGTGTTAACAAAGCGATCATTTGAAATCAGTAATAACAAAGCAGAAAACAATGCAACAAATACACCCATGGGTCGCATCCATGTATACGCGCTTAAGAATAATGCAGCACCAACCAGAGGTAAGTACCACTTTTTGGGTCTTTGTGGATAACCAATAACGTTCCATGTTTGGTAATAGCACCATAAGAATAGATAAAAAAACAATGATGCAGGTCCGTCGGTAAGAAGATATAAAGCTGATAAGACAAACCCTACATGAATAACTGATATCCATGCTACTAACCATGCAATGAAATAACTAGCAGTTAATAATAAAGCTAAAAAAAATAAAATAAGTGGAATGAATGAGCACATTATGAGCTGTGTCCAGAGGATTGCTTTATGTGTAGCTGTATAGTTACTAAAAGTAGGATCTTTTTGCTCAGCGCAGCTGTAAAATGGTACTAACATTGCTGGGTACCCAGGTGTGCGCCAAAAAATAGGTTCACCATCAGGTTTTGTAAATTGATTATAAAATGTTAAGAGATAAGCACATACATGATAATCATTTGAATCTGCTTGATGGTAGCGTTCGCTATGCTGAATATAAAAAAAGAAAACTGCTGCACGCACTATGACAGCGACAATAACAAGCAAACTCAGATTTTTCCAGGACGGTTTTTGTTGGAAGAAAGAATATATAGCGGTCATTATAAATCCTTATCATTTTTTGAAGTATGTCACAGCATGCATTTCTTGCCAACAATGAGCGATATGGTACCATGCACTCTATTATGATCAATCCTATTATCATTATCGTTGGCACGCGTCCTGAAGGCATCAAAATGCTGCCTATTTATGAACAGCTTGTGTGTGAAAAGATGCCCGTGTTATTAGTTTCCACAGGGCAACATACAACACTGCTCGATGAAGTATTTGAAGTATTTGGGCGTCAGCCAGATATTGATCTTGCGCTGGGCGAACCAAATCAAGATCTTTCAGTACTTACACAAAAAGTAATCGGTGCATGTAAAGAATTGTACCAAAAATATAAACCCTCATTAGTTTTAGTAGAAGGTGATACTACCACTGTTATGGCTGCAGGTTTAGTAGCCTTTTACCAACGAATTCCTTTAGGACATGTTGAAGCTGGTTTGCGCACAGGTGACATTTATCAGCCGTACCCAGAAGAATTTAACCGCAAAGTTATTGGATTAATTGCCGACTATCATTTTGCACCAACAGCACTACCTGTAGCCAATCTTCTTGCAGAACGTGTTGAGCGTAACAGAATTTTTTGCACAGGAAATACAGTTGTCGATGCGTTTAGAATTATGCGTGCAAAAATAGCAGATAAAAAAATTACGGTGCGTGAAGATTTAACATCAATCATCGAACAGAAAAAAGCTCAAGGTAAAAAAGTTGTATTATTAACAGCTCATCGCCGCGAATCATTTAACGGTGGCATCGAGCGTATTTTGCAAACAGTGAAAGATGCTGCTCAGTTGTTTCCAGATTTATTTTTTATCTATCCGTATCATCCAAATCCCAACGTTATTAAAGCAATTGATTCTGTAAATCTAAAATCATGCTCCCATATCTACATGACTGAACCACTTACTTACAAAGATTTTGTATATGTGCTCTTGTCTTCGGATTTTGTACTCACCGATTCTGGTGGCGTGCAAGAAGAAGCTATTAGTTTAGGAAAACCAACCGTTGTCTTGCGTGAAAAAACTGAACGCATAGAAGGTGTGTGGGAAGGGATTGCTCATTTGGCTGGTACTGATCCTGAAAAAATTATTCGTGCTTTGCATGAATATAGTAATAAGCCTGCTCAAGCGCCAAATTCACTATATGGTGATGGCCATGCTGCAGAAAAAATTGTGCGCATAATTCAGAATGAGTTAGGTCATCAAAAAAATGATATGTTTCCAGATATCACAAAAATTAAAAAGTCTTTTGATCTTCATAATTAACTTTTCAAAGGGATCTATGAAATTGAGGATACCAATTTTTATAGTAATACTTGCATTGAATATGGCAGCTTGTGCCATGCAATTATCGGATAGCTCCTATGAAGTTATTCAACCAGCATCAAAAAAAGAACTAGCTCCTGTTGTTAAATGGGTTAAACGAAATAAAGAAAAAATCGATATTTATAATCCTGATTTTTTTGATTCGTTTGATGGATATCTAGTGGATATAAATAATGATGGTAAAAAAGAGTATGTTTTTCTTGAGTATAAAGGAACAGGGCAGTATTTAAGTATCTATATTTTTGCAAAAGATAGCACAGGGATTAGGCAGCTGGAATTGCCTAAGCAAATCAACGAAGCACTCGATGAAGCATTCTATAATCCATTTACTAAACAATGTGAGTTATTTGTGCGAGCGCAAGGCAAAATCTATATTTGTCTTAGCGATTATACCCGTAAAGTTCGAAGCATTTATTTATGGGAGCATAGAAAGGCTTATTTTTGTTGTGACGAATTTTGGATAAATGAGCAACGTAAGCTTTTTAATGCTTTGTATAAAGAAAAACGTTATGCCCAAGGATATAAATTATTATATCGTTTTGAAGCGCAATGCCGTTATAAAATAGATCCTCAAATTGATCTTTGGTTGCGTAATGATCTTGCTTTGGCTGCGCTGCTAAATGATGGTCCGCATACAAGTCAAAAAATTATTAATGAGTTAAAGGGTGAAAAAGACTTTTCGTATGCATCTCCTTCGCTCATAGAAGCTGTACAGCAAAATGAAGAATTATGCCGGCGTGTTCTAGAAGAAGAAAAAAAGAATGGATTGAGAGGCGTCTATGATTATGCATGGTTATTAGAATATAAAGATCAATCTAACAATGGACTTGCGCATGATAATCGCATACATCGTTTATTAAGCGCAATAATACCTGATATTGATAATGCCCGTTTAAATAGAGAAGAGGTATGGCAACACTTGGTTGGACCAGGCGAACTAGGAATACAAATTACAGGTGAGCGCTATGTAACCTTTAATGGATTTTATTGTCATGCAGCTTTTTTACGTGGATTTGTTTGGTGTGATATTAAAGAAGGAATAGGAGTTGTCGCGACGGGGGAAGCACAAAGTAATATGTTTAATAATTCGATATACCCGCTTTTTGTAGCTTCTCGCAATTTAACATTTGAAGAACTACCACAAGAATTTTTTACAGCACTTAAACAATGGGTTCAAGTAGGAAAAATAGCTGTTTCACAAGCTACTTTTTACGATCGGTTTGGCAAGGAAACTTCGTTAGATTTTGTCCAAAATTAACCAGAATTGTGCATTTTGCAGTTGTGGTATACTAGCCCCTGATTTTTGAAAAAAAAAGGGTTAAGATTATGAAAAACAGTGCGTCACCAAAAGTATGTGTCGTGGGCTTAGGATATATCGGATTACCAACATCAATTGTTGCAGCTGAACATGGCTTGCAAGTTGTCGGTTTTGATATTGACGAGCGCCGCGTAGAACGTATTAATAATTATGACCCTGTTATTCAAGAACCTGAAATTGCTGAAAAATTATTGAGTGTGCTCGATAAAGGTACCTTTAAGGCATCTGCGTACATAACCGTCGCAGATTATTTTGTCATTGCTGTTCCAACTCCATTTACTGAAGATAAAAAGGCGGATCTAACATATGTTTTTTCAGCAGCTGATAATGTTGCCACCGTATTAAAAAAAGGCGACACCGTTATTTTAGAATCTACCGTGCCGGTCAAAACTACCGAAAAACTCGCTCAGCATCTTGAAGAAAAAACAAATTTAAAAGCTGGTGAAGACTTTTTTGTAGCCCATTGCCCTGAACGTGTATTGCCAGGCAATATTTTTAAAGAGCTTGTGCATAATGCACGCATTATTGGCGGCATTAATCCCCGGTCGGTTTCATATGCCAAAGAACTGTATAAACATTTTGTACAGGGCTCATTGTATTTAACAGATGCCAATACTGCGGAGATGGTAAAGCTAGTTGAAAATAGTTCTCGCGATGTTGCAATTGCTTTTGCTAATCAAGTTGCTTCCATGGCGCATGCCATCGGCCTTAACCCTAACGAAGTTATAGAACTTGCCAACAAACATCCGCGTGTAAATATTCTACGTCCAGGGTGTGGTGTTGGTGGGCATTGTATAGCGGTTGATCCATGGTTTTTAGTAGAAACATTTCCACAGCAGACTGGGTTGCTGAAAATGGCGCGTGAAGTAAATGATGCAAAGCCTTACGAAGTGTTAGCCCAGATCAAAAAAGAAGTAATTGCGTTTAATAGAAATAATGCACGACCATGCCGCGTATTGGCG
>CAZJQM010000035.1:0-7352 GCA_964548355.1 uncultured Pseudomonadota bacterium | reverse complement strand
CTTATGATATTCCTTGATGATCTCGTCTTCAACCATCTGACGGGTTTCTGAGTCAAGCGGATGTACTATATCTCTAAAGGTTCCATCTTTTCTTCTGCGTGATGGCATGGAAACAAAGTAACCTTTATCTCCTTCAATAATCTTCAAATCTCTCACTATAAAGCAATTTTCAAACACAATAGTTGCGTATGCTTTTAGTTTCCCACTATCTTTTGCAGGATAAACTTTAACTTCTGTAATTTCTATTTTTTTTGACATTTTTCAACCCTTAAAATTCGTTACTACTTAACTCCAATCCTCAAACCTACTTGGATTTTTTGCGATTAGATAGACAAAAAATAACTTCGCTGCCTAATCTAATAATGAAAAATCCATTTGTCAAACGAAGAGAGCTCAATATTATAAAATTTCAACTGCCCTCAATTTTGCCGATCTTGACGATGGATTTTCGCGTAATTCTTCCTCAGTTGCTGACATGGGTTGGGGGGTTATAAGCTTGACCTTTTTTTCTGTTTCTTCTTTTTTAAAAAAATGTTTAACCACTTGATCTTCAAGAGAATGAAACGTTATCACTACCAGTCGCCCAGCAGGATTGAGTGCAGAAAGCGCTGCAGGCAAGAATGCTTGAATGTTTTCAAGCTCATGATTAATAAACATACGCAGTGCTTGAAAAATGCGCGTTGCGGGATGAATCCGTTGCTTTTCATTAAATGGCACCACTTTTTCAACTAGTGCTGCTAATTGCATTGTTGTTTTAAAAGGATGCTTTTTGCGCTCCACAATAATGGCATTAACAATTTGCTTGGTGTAACGCTCTTGTCCCAATGTCCAAAAAATATCTTTTAACTTTTCTTCACTTGCCTTGTTTAAGATTTCTGCTGCAGTTATTTTTTGGTGCGCAGGCGACATACGCATATCAAGCTCAGTATCATTGCGAAACGAAAATCCTGGTTGTTCGGTCAGCTGATACTGGGATGTTCCAAAGTCAGCTAAAATACCGTCAACTTTATCGACGCCATGATTACGCAACAATTTATATAAATGAGCGAAGTTGCCCCATATAAGTTCTAATCGATCAGGAAATTGTTGTTGCAATTGCTCACCTTGGGTATCTAAAGCATATTTATCCCAATCAATAGCAATAACAGAACATGCAGGTTCTTTTTCTAAAATAGCTCGTGTATGTCCTCCACCACCAAACGTCACATCTAAATAAAGTTTATGGGGCTGAGGGTTTAGACTTGCAAGAACTTCATCTACTAAGACAGGTTTGTGATAGATTTTAGCATCGTTGTCTTGCATGGTTAGGCCACCGTTAATTCTTGAACGAGATTATTTAAACCAATGCCACGCGAACCTTTTACTAAAACAACCGATTCTGAAGATAACCGTGTGCGCACAACCGTAAGTGCATCTTTCCAATGAGGCACCATTTCAATAGTAATACCAGTAGGACTCGTCTTTCTGGTCCATTCTACATGGGAACCAACCAAAATAAGATGCTTAAGAGAAGGAACTTTTCTTAAAAAGCGACCCAATTGTCGATGCCAAAAAGCACTATCAACCCCTAACTCCAACATATCGCCCAGAATTGCTACTTTATCTGCTGTTGTTTCTAAGTTTTGAAAGGCAAGCAATGCAGCTTTCATACTTTCAGGGCTTGCATTATAACAATCATTGATAAGGTATCCGGGATTATTCTTGAGTATGCGTTTTTCAAATCTTCCTGGAACTACAACTGGCTTTTCAATTGCTTTGATTATTGTAGATCCAGAAACACCCAAATGATGAGCAACCGCAGTTGCTGCAAGCGTATTGATAACTACCCCTGAATGTGATGTTGGTAACGTAACAGAATATTTATCCTTATATATTTTGAGCGTAAATGTTGTTGACGAACCTTCTACAGTTACCTTGCGTGCTTGAATTTGATTGGTGGTTTTTAAACCAAATTTGATAACAGGATGCAAATAGGCTACTTGAGCCAAAATTGGCTGATCTCCGTTAACAAATCCAACATTACTTTCTTTTAAATATTTAAAGATATCTCTTTTTTCTAAAGCAATATCAGACAATGAACCTAACCCTTCCATATGACTATGCCCAATGCCCGTAATAAGTGCTGTTGTTGGCCGCAAAATTGAAATAATACGCGCCATTTCACCACGTTGATTAATACCAATTTCGAAAATACCTCCAGCATGTTCAGGTGAAAGGCGAAGGATATTCAGCGATACACCAATGAGCGTATTTTGATTGCCTTGTGCAAGAAGATAATTGCTACCATGCTCTTTCATAATGGAAGCTAAAATATTTTTTGTAGTTGTTTTACCAACCGAACCAGTAATAGCTACAACAGGCCCTGTATAAGTATCACGCCAAGTGCGAGCAAGACTCACTAATGCTTCTAATGTATCAGGAACAAGAATGACGAGTTTTTCTTTTAACTTATTCTTATCAATAGACGCAATTAATGCTTTTTTACTTTCTTCAATAATAATTCCATAAGCTCCAGCATCTAATGCCGCCTCGAGATAATCATGACCATCGAGCTTTGCGCCTCGTAATGCAATGAATATCTCATCCGGTTTAATCATGCGTGAGTCAATAGAACAATATAAAATTTTTGGCACAGTACCTTGGAGAATGCGTGCTTGAGGCACGGCAGACGCAATAAAGGTTTCATCAAAATGCATGTATATTATCCTCTGACGGTGAACTACGTCGCGAAATTTATTTTCTTGAATTAATCGTACTGAGAGTACTAAGTAAAAAAAATGTCCTTTTTTACCTTATTTGTCAATCTCAGGAACGAATAACCTTACGCAATTTACCACCATCAGAAGGCAAAATCTTGCCTTGCGCTTCAAGAGCATCAATAATACGAGCCGATCTGTTATACCCTATTCTAAAACGCCGCTGTAAAAGCGAAATTGAAATTTCATCAATATCGTTTAAAAAGAGTATAATATTTTTATAAAGTTCATCGTCTTCTTCAGTTAATAGCCCTTCATGCTCACGCACTTCCAGTTCCCAACTCAAATATTGAGTAGGTCGTTCAGCTCTGATATGGGTTACTAATGCAGAAATTTCTTTATCAGTAACATATGCCCCATGAACACGCTGTAGCGATGAGCTGCTTGCATCTAAGAACAACATATCACCGCGACCTAATAATTTATCTGCTCCAGCACAATCAAGAATAGTTCGCGAATCAATTTTCGATGTTACTCTAAATGAAATACGACTTGGAAAATTCACTTTGATTAAACCAGTAATAACATCCACTGATGGCCGCTGAGTGGCTACAATAAGATGTATGCCTGCCGCTCGTGCCATTTGTGAAAGTCGTGTTATTAACTCTTCTACATCTTTACCTGCCGTCATCATCAAATCAGCAAGTTCGTCGATTACTACTACTATATATGGCATCGGTTCGGTTTGACCAATTGCAGCTTTTTTATAGTCGCCGATATTACGAACACCATGCTGAGCCATTTTTTCATAACGTTCTTCCATGGTATTGACCACCCAACGTAATGCTTGAACTGCATGACGTGGATCGGTCACTATGGGGAAAATAAGATGCGCAATATCGGAATATGATGCAAATTCTAAGCGCTTAGGATCAATGAGAATAAGTTTGAGTTCATCAGGATTTTTATTACACAATAAACTTACTAGCATCGCATTGAGCGCTACTGATTTACCAGATCCAGTCGAACCGGCAATCAGCAAATGGGGCATACGCACTAAATCAACAATAACTTTTGAACCAACCGTATCTTGTCCTAAAATCAGTGGTAAGGCTCCAGAAAAATGTTTGTATTCAGAAGATTGAACAAGAGAAGAAAGATATACAGATTTTCGTTGAGGATTAGCAACTTCAAATCCCACAACTGAAGTTCCTGGAATAGGAGCGATGATGCGAATACTTAATGCTTGCAAAGCTAAAGCTAAATCATCTTCAAGAGCAATAATTTTACTAATTTTTGTGTCAGGGGCTGGTTGATATTCAAATAATGTCACAACAGGACCAGGTTTAATCGCAACAACTTTACCCATCACGCCAAATCGTTCTAATTTATTAACTAATATTTCTGCGCGATCTTTAAGTTCATCAGCAATTTTCTTATCTTCATTTTTTGTTTCTTTATTTTCAAACAAATTAAGATCAGGCAAATGATATTCTTTAATAGGCGCTGGTGCTCCTGCCTGAGCCAATTCAAGATCCTTGCTATCAGTTGCTGGCATTTGTTGTGCAGCGATAATGGTTTGATACGGTGCATTGATATCTGAAACTACTGTATGATGCCGATCTATGTGCGTTACTTGTTGAACTTCAGTAGATGCTGATTCAAATTCGAAAATAGATTGTTGTTCTACTTCTGAACCTGCAAAAATGTCCTTCAGTGCTTGATAACAATAAATAGTTAAATTTATAGCTTTTTGAACACCGGCTACTACCATATCTTTTGAATATAATAGAGCAGTAGGAATAGTATAACGAACAGCTGCTACAATATACTGTCCAATGATTACAAACGATAATCTAAATACAAGCACCATACATACACATAATAAGGTATGTATAACAATCAGTGCTCCTACGACATCAAACGATGATTTTAAAAAGTGCATGATAAGCGTGCCAATCAAACCACCAGGAATACTATATAAAGGATCCATTTTATAAAAGGAAAAGAGCGATGCGATAACTGGCACACAACACAAGAGAGCAATGATACGATCCCATTCATGCGACCAATCATATTTCGCCCACATAAATGCCCATAAAGAATAAAGGCCTATAATCGGGAACAAAAGAGATGCACTACCACATATATATAATAAGAGTCCTGCCAAAGTTGCTCCGACTAAACCACATTTATTTTTAATAGGTTGCGCTAACGAGCTCGTATAAAACCACGTCTGGTCATGTCGATGAAAGCTTAAGAGCGAGATGAATGTAAAGAGAGATGCAGCGCAGGAAGTAATAACAAGCAAGCTTTCTTGATATGATGACTTTTTCTTTTTTAATTTATTAAAGTTATCGTAGGCCATTGATACTCCCTTTAAAAATCAGATGTTCCAATATATCACCAGACTGAGAGGAACAATAAGGTATAATGAAAATATCCACAGTAGATTATATTTCATAAAATACCATACAAGCACAAATCCTTCATATGCGATAATACTAGCAAAAAGCATAACTAACACAGTCGATACATTCAAGAATTGTATAATAAATGGTGACTTCCATAAATAAATACATGCACGTACAACAGCCGCACCGATCAGTGGTGCTTGAATAATACATGATGTTTCCAAAGCATGCTGTGGTGATAATCTCAACCAACGAGCTGCAACATAGGTTGATCCTAAGCGCGAAATGCCAGGAAGAAGCGCGAATCCTTGCACACATCCAAGAATAATAGATTTAACTATTGTTAATGATTCAAAATCTGATTGCGGACAATAATATGAAGAGAGTAGACAGATCATCGTAATGATGATGCCCAGCGGCGTGGGGAAATAATGTGCAACATTATATATATTAAATAAAAAATATAATCCCACGGTAATCGATGATGAAATAAATGTATGCATTAAAATAGTTAATGTAATGGGCAAACACTGCCATGGGTACATTAATAGAATAGACCATCGTTTAAAGAAAAAAATGCTCATTACACCTAATGAACATATATGCAAAAAATCATCAAAGTATCGTGGCAATCGCAACAAAAAAGAACTGTCATATTTTTTTTGCAGCAATGATTCTATGATTTTAAGATGAGTAGAACTACTTACAGGAAAGCTTTCTATGATAATTTGCGTTGCAATCCATATATATAAGCTTATCATAGGATCCCTTTCATGATTCGATCATTGATTGCGTTCTTTTTTAATGAGATTATCATCATTACATCATACAAAAATAACAAATTTTGTAATGAAAAATATCGGACTGAAGAGCGTTAGCTGCTCTAGATCAACGAAGATATTGAAATATATTATTGTTTGATCTAGAGTATAGAACTGTACTAAAATTTACCCAGTGAAAATTGGTCTAGTGTAAATAGAAGCAAACAATTCATGCAATCGAAAGGAGGAGGCAAGTCTTAAAAAAGAAGTAGGCATTTCTGCTTTTACTTCAAAAAATGTCAACATCATTGTACAACTCTTTTGTGTTGTTATTTTCAATCCATCAGGATCTGAAAAGGAGTATCATATGAATTTAAAACTCAAAGCACTTATGTGCCTTGGTCTTCTCTCTCTAGCAACAGCTGCACCTGTTCAAGCAAGTGCAAACTGTAGCACATGCAGCACCAGCATTCCTAGCTGTAATGCATGCACAAACGACTCAACCTGTACAGATTCAGGTTGTGGCGACAACGTGTTCTGTAAATCAAAATACCTTCCATTGTCACAAGGTGAAAACAGAGCTCGTGATTATGCACAAATATCACAATTCCAGTTCTTAGCTGACAAAGACGATGTTAATTTCCATGCGGATTTCATCGTTGAATTCCAACAAAACTGGAAACGTTCTCAATTAGGCGAATACTTCTTCCCTAATGGAACCAACACAATTACCGTTGGTCCAAATGGCGGAGCAGGCGTTGACGTGAGAAACATTGATATTGGTCTTTCTAATACGTTCCAAGGAACATTAACCATCAAACCTCGTATCAGAAACGTAATTGCTGAACCTCAGCTTTATGTTGGACTTGATCGTTGGCTTGAAGGTGCATGGTTCAGAACTAAAGTACCTATAGTCAACACCCGCTGGTTCCTTGACTGTTGCGAAACAGATTCAGCAGGCGGCGGTCAATTCTTTGCTACTGCTATGACTCCAACAGCTAATGGCTCTACACCAGCTCCTGCATTTGGTACAGCTGACCAAATTCAGCAAGCATTTGCTGGTGCATTAGTTTGGGGTGACAAATCTTCTCCTCTTGGTGCAGCACGTATCATCTGTTGCGAAGAAAACAAAACAGGTGTTGCTGACTTCCCAGTGGATCTTGGCTACAACTTTGTAGTTAAAGAAGAAGGTTACTTTGGTGCATATATCCGCGCAGTATTCCCAACAGGTACTATCAAAAATCGTCGCTCTATCTTTGATCCAACAGTTGGTTACAATCGTTGGCAATTAGGTGGTGGTGTAAACGGTGGTATCAGACTATGGGAACGTGATGAAGATTCTTCTATCAACTTCATCTTCGACGTATATGCAACCCATATCTTCAAGAAATCTGACTGTCGTGTATTTGACTTGACAGCAAATGGTTGCTGTAGCAGATACTAACTCAAGAAGGAAACTGACGCTAATGGCCGCTATACAA
>CAZJQM010000034.1:0-7456 GCA_964548355.1 uncultured Pseudomonadota bacterium | reverse complement strand
TGTGTTGAACTCTCTCTACTTCTTTAACAATTTCTATGTCACGTTTGGTGCTGATGACTTTATTTCTCGTCATAACGCTAACGCATTCTTTGGATTTGGTATGCGCTTTGGCGATGATGATATGAAGCATCTGTTTGGTAAATTTGCCAGCGCTATTGGCAGTGGTCCAACTCTTAACGGTTAAACTCCTTGGTCTTCTATCCCTTTTGGCATTTGTTGATATACTTGGTGGCTGGTATTTTGTCACCCTGTTATCAAGGAAACGTACATGAAAAAGACTGTAATTCTTGCTCTTACTCTTGCGTTTGGTGCATATTTGATTCAAGCAAATTGTGGATGTGGAGAAAAAAATCCTATGGCTCAAACGGTAAATGGACGAGAAGTTATTTATTGTGATCCTTCTTTTGCACAACGCCACTCAGGGTATGCAATGTCAGGAGAAAAAGTTAATAAGGAAGATCTTTTAGCTATTATTGAAGCTGCTCATTTTGCACCATCTTCATACAATAACCAACCATCGCGCTTCATTGTTGCAGAACGTGATACAGATCAATGGTCACGCCATTTCAATTTACTAGTCCCTTTTAATCAAGGTTGGTGTGCAAAGGCTGGAGCCCTTGTAGCTGTAGTATCTAAAAATAGTTTTGATTGGGATAAGCCATCACGTACACACTCATTTGATGCTGGCGCTGCTTGTGAAAACATGGCACTTGAAGGTATGAAAAGAAAGCTGGTAGTGCATGGTATGGAAGGTTTTGATTATGACCGTGCGCGTCAAGAACTTAATATTCCAGAAGGTTATACTGTTGAAGCAATGTTTGCTATCGGCAAGCCAGGCACACAAAAAGATATCGAAGCATTGCCTGAAGAATTGCGCAAACGCGATGCTCAGCCTAGCCAAAGAAAGCCTTTATCAGAATTGATTTTCAATGGTACTTTTGGCGTAGAATATAAAATAGGTGGTTAATCGCTTTCTACCTTAGCGACTTCTTTAAGAGCGCGGTATTCATTGAGCACGGTTTCGTGCACCGCCTGAGCAAATTCGATAACAATTGTTAAGTTTGCTTGCTCTCCGGTAAAGAAAATGTGAGCAATAGAACCTCGGTGGATTTCATTAAGTTCATCGAGGTTTTTTATTGAGGTCATTTGTTTTTCAAATAATTGCGCACGGCGATCGCCGGTAAATAGATCAGTAGTTGTAGGTGTGAGATAAACCCATATTTTGCGTACAGATTCAGATACTTTGTTGCCTGAACTAATACGTAATCTCCAGAATTTTCCTTCACCCTTAATTTGGCGATATTGAGCAATTAAATCATGAAACGTAATGCCTTTGCTTTTAAGAAATTGGGCATTAAATAATATTTTGAGACGTAGTTGTTGGTATGAAACTACCTTGGCACCATAAACCTCATTCAGCTGATCGAGTTCTCTAAAGCCAGTTTTGCCAGAAGCTAACTTGTGGTTGCTCTGCAACATACGATGGCCTAGAGGAGTAAAATTAAATACCAGTGGATAGTATTTAATCTCAGGTTGGTATGGTTGCTCAATTCTGTTATCACGCGACAATAAATTGCCGGAAATAAATAATGTTAAGATTAATAATAGTTTCTTATTCATTGCTGTGCTCCATCTGTGGTGTATAAACAAGTAAATAATTTGAATCTTCTGGTATGCCAATAATACGATAAATACCTTGTGCTAACAATCTTAAAATGACATGGGCTTGGGTAAAACCCTTGTTGGCATAGCCTGTTTTTAACTCTTCTAATCGTTTAATATGGTCTTCTTGTGATAACTGAGTGCCATCACGTTCAAATGGTCCTGCTTGGATGTAAACCTTGTGTGCATGTTGGGCAGTTACCATGTGCAATGCATGCATTGCCAGCATAGTTGCATAATGGTTGCCCCGAAATTCTTTTTTGATATAAAGATCGTAAAGAACGAACCATCCTAATAGCTTACTTATGTGGGCAGTACAAACAAAGCCAATAGGCCTATCATCTTTAAGCAAGGTGATTTTAACTCCAGGCCAGGTAAGATCTGGTGCTTGGCTATAAACAAATCTAAGGTTTTTATCGCTATCTTGGGATAGGGCGGATAGTGGAAATATGATGAGTAAAAAAATAAGCCGTGTTGTTAGTTTCATGATGCGTTGCCGTTTGAATTGCCAAATCGTTGTGCAGTAGCTGGATTACTGAGTTGCTCGGCAAAAATTTGAAGAACAGTTGCGTAATATTGTACATAGTCAGTATGTGTTAATTCACGCACCTCAATGGGTTGATCAAAACATCTTTTATAAGCATATGGGAAACATCTTTCAAAATCTTCTAAGGGTAGTTCATTATAATGAAAGGTATTGGGTTTTTTCGTAGGGATTAATAAGTGTTTATTGCCTTTTTGAACCGCTTTAGCTTTGAATATACAAAGAGGTTTATACTTTAAAGGTTTATCTTCTGTATAGTTTCCATGCATATAGTAGTAATCCTGAGATTCAGCATTTTTATCTTTCGATTCCATGCCTTCTGCATATGAGCACAGGAAAATAACAACTATACAAAGCTTTAGTATCATGATAGCCCCTAAACTTTCATTCTTTTATAAGTATAAGGAGGATCACGGGGGAGTCAAAAGCCTTCATTAGATAGCTTAATTGCCACCACGGTAGACACACCATGTCATAAGAGTTTGTGCTGCTCTTGCATCACGCTCTATATTAAGGTGAGCAGTGAATAAACGTTTGTATTCTTCAAATGTTAATTCACGTGGTTTGATTGGTTCTTCAAAACATTCTTGATATGCATAAGAAAGACAATCTTTAACTTGATCAGTGGGAATTGAATTGTCTAACTCCTCAGCTTTAACAATATAAAACTTTGTGTCGTCATCTTTGTGTTGGCTATAGAACTTATATTGCGTTACTTTATCGGAATTATTACAAGGTTCTGAACTATTAAAATGATCTGGATGTTCCATGGCTGTGATAGCAGTTGTCATGCATGTTATGAGAATAAATAAATGGTTCTTCATACCAATCCCTTTCATAAATATTACCCTAACTTTTTCAACAGCTCTTTTTCTTTCTTGTGCATAATCTTATAATCTTCATCTTTTATATGATCATATCCAAGCAAATGACAAATACCATGGACTAACAATAGTTTCAAGCGTTCTTCAAATGTCACATTATAAGAGTGTGAATCTTTTTGGATATATTCAGGAGAGAAAATTAAATCTCCCAAATTTTTATCGTCTTCGGTTTTTGGTTTGATGCGTTCGCCTGCTTTAAGTTCGGGGTGATATGGAAATGAAAGCACGTCGGTAGGTTTATCTTTTTTTCTATAATCGCGATTATATCTGCGTATTGATGCATTGGTGGTAATTAAAATTCCCAGATCATAATCAGCATAGTTAAGTGCATCTAAGATTGTCTGAGTATTTTTTTTAAGCTTAGAAATATTGATAGATACTTTGCGCTGTCTATTACGAATGGTGATCATAATGAGACACTCACGTCAGCAATCCATGTTTCGTTATGCTGCTGTTCTAACATGTTAGGTATTATTTGTGCATCATATTGTATCGTATGCGCGCGAGTGACACCTTTTAATAACTGCTCAACAGATTTAAGTTGTTTAACAAGATCTTCGTTTTGAATGTGGCACGTTAATGTTGCCAGTTCAACTTTGAGTGAAAGCTGCTTTTCAGTTTTGAGTTTGCGTACGCCATTGATGATAGCAAGCATCGCATTGAGCAACAGCACGCTGTCAGGGAAATTATAGGTTTTTTGTATATCTTTAAATTGTGTTGTATGCACCGATGTGCTGCCAACTGATGATTTATAAATCTGTTGATAAATCGTTTCAGTAATGTACGGTAGATATGGTGCGTACCATTGTAAAATCTGCAAGCCAACAGTGTACAATGTGTATTTAGTTGCATTAACTTGTTCTGCTGTGTATAGCTCTGGGTGGAATAACTGATCTTTAACAAGCTCTAAATAATTGTCACAAAAATCATTCCAAAAGAATGGTTCGATCTGGTGCAGTGCTAAGCCAAATTCATGTGCTTTGTACTGATGTTGATACATATCAAATGTTTGTGCTGCACGATGCAAGATCCATTCATTTACTACGCCTAAGTTTTTAACTTCTGCTGGTTTTGATTGGCCAATATGCTCATGAATAAATCTAAATGCATTCCACAATTTGGTAATTAATCGTAGGCCAATTTTAAGTTGATTTTCAGAAAATGGCACATCATGCCCCAAGCTTCCAGAAGCTGTCCAATAGCGAATAGCATCTGCAGAATATGTTTCTAGTAGATGCTCAGGTGTAAGCTTTGCATTTTCTTTTGATTTAGAAAGTTTTTCTTTGGAATCGCTTAACACATGGCCAGAAATAACAATATCTTTCCACGGAATAGAGCCTTGATGCATCCACGATTTAATAATCGTGTAAAAAGCCCAGGTGCGAATGATGTCGTGTGCTTGTGGACGCATGCTCATTGGTAAGAATGATGATGTTTTTTCAAATACCGAATCAGTTTTTTCAAACAATCCCTTGCAGATGTAAGGTGTAAGGGAAGAGGTGTTCCATGTATCCATAACATCATGATCAGGGCGAATGTCAGTGCTAGAACATTTGGTGCATTTACCGCCAGGATACGCAGATTCTTGCGGGTCTATAGGCAAGTATTTAATATCAGCTAATAAAATTTCATTACAGTTATTACAATGCCATGCAGGAAATGGAATACCAAAAAAGCGCTGGCGTGAAATACCCCAATCCCATCCTAAATTAGTTACCCAATTCTGATAGCGGGTTTTCATAAATGAAGGGTACCATTCAATCGTGTCAGCCAATTCAAGGAACTTGTCTTTATAAGGTAGAATTGCAATAAACCATTGAGGAATAATAAGATATTCGATTTCCTTTTTGCAGCGCTCATGCACGTTGACGTTATGCATAATAGGCTTT
This sequence comes from uncultured Pseudomonadota bacterium, assembly GCA_964548355.1. GTDB lineage: Bacteria > Babelota > Babeliae > Babelales > JABCYS01 > CAZJQM01. The sequence goes on along the minus strand of CAZJQM010000034.1, from coordinate 2,477 downwards.
TGGCTCTTAAGCAAACCTTGTTCTTTTAATAATTCAAGAATCTTTTCACGAGCTAAATGCACCTTAAGCCCTGCAAGTGGGCCTGTTGAAGGCAACCAGCGGCCGTCTAAGCCGATAGATTGTTTGTAGGGAAGATTAAATTTCTTAACCCATGCAATATCTGTCTTGTCGCCAAAAGAGCTGACAAAGACAAGGCCAGAGCCTTTATCTTGTTGTACAGCTTCATCAGCATAAATAGGTACGGTGAAATTAAACACGGGAACCGTCGCATGCTTACCCTTAAGATGTTTATATCGTGGATCTTGAGGGTGATATAACAATGCACTTGCTGAAGGTAAAAGCTCAGGGCGTGTGGTGCCAACAATTAACTCATTACCTTGTTCATCTTTAAACACAACATCATTAAATGTTGATGCAACTTCTTTATCATCTAGTTCTGCTTGAGCGACCGTTGTTCTGCAGGTTGTGCAGTACAAAGCAGGTTCGCTTTTGCGGTATACATATCCTTTGTTATACAGGCGTATAAATGATTCTTGAGATATTTTTCTGGTAGTTGGTGATATGGTTGAATATATCGCATTCCAATCGGCAGAAAGCCCAATAGCTCTCCATAAATCCTCAAACTTTTTCTCTACCTCACCAGTTTCTTTTAAGCAAAGTTCAATAAACGCTGAGCGGGATAAATTATGGGCTATAATGTTATGCTTTTTTTCAACAAACTTTTCTGTGGGCAGGCCGTTATCATCAAAGCCGAATGGGTAAAAAACCGCATATCCACTCATGCGTTTGTAGCGGGCAATAATATCAGTTTGGGTATATGAGAAGATATGCCCAATATGTAGCGCACCTGACACTGTCGGTGGTGGTGTATCGATACTATAAACAGGCTTAGTATCTTGCTTTACTTGATATGTTTTTTCCTGCTCCCACAGTTGTCGTGCTACTGCTTCACAACTGCGAAAATCGTACTGTTTTTCCATCGATTAACTATTTTCCTGAGGTAATCCATTTATTGTTTACCTATCAGAATAAAGCTAAAAGGCCTTCTGGTCAAAACTAAGCCGTACGCTGTTGGGGTAGTTTGTCAGCCTGAGCTAATGCATTGACAATAGTTGTTCGCGTTTGATCAGGTAGATCGTTGCGTGCAAGTGCTGATCTTAGAATCCCCTTTGCTTCATCCATTTTACCAACACGTTCAAGGCATTCAGCAAGCCTTAATTGTGGATTAAGCATAGTTGGGTTGAACTGAGTTACCTTGGTCAAGCAGCTAATGGCAAGTGGATAGTTTTGCTGGAAATAAAAGGACTCTCCAAGATTATTCCATGCTCTAATATCTGTAGGTACTCTGCGGATCATTTCTTGGTAGTAACGTTCTGCATTTTTATAATCCTTTTTAAAGAAATATACGTTGCCAGCTAAGAACACTGCTTCGTGAAGATTAGGATTAAGTTCAACCATTTTATTCAGAGCAAAAATAGCATCATCAAATTTTTGCAATTCCATACTTACGCGTGCAAATTCTTGTAGCCCCATAAGATTGTTATCAAAATCAGCTTTAGTGCAAGCATCTTGCAACAATGTCCAAGCTTTATTCATATGGTCTTGTTTCAGTTTGGGATCTTCAGTTAAGTTTGCGCGAGCGATCCAAACACGATGCAAATTATAAAATGCTTTGCCGTAATGGGGGCGGAGTTGTAAGGCAACGCTGAGCATTTTTTCAGCATTTTCAAGATCTTTTTTCTCAATTAAGAATGATGCAAGGTTATTGTATGCTTCAGGGTAATAAGGATTAATATGCAAGCTTTGTTTTAATGCCTCAATCGCATTATCTAATTTGCCGGTAACAGAATATGCAACGGCCACATTATTCCAAGGATCAGCATATAAATAATCCATGCGTGCAGCACGAAGATAGAAAGGTATTGCCTCTTTATATTTACCTTGTTCTGAAAGTGCTACGCCATAATTATTATGCACACGAGCTCTTCCGGGAGCATTTTCCAAAATATTCCCCCAAAATTCAACAGCAGATCTCCATACTTTGTTGCGTTCATATGTAGCAAAGCCAATAGGTAGGGCAATGATTGACAAAAGAGCTAATTGAAAGGGCTGTGCTCTATGGAATTGTGAAGCTGTACTCAGATTAAGACTCATGAGCCAATTGGTTGCATAGACAAGACCAGATGCTAGCACAAAAATCCAACCAACAGATCCCAGATAGGTTTTATAATCAGCAAGTAGTTCAGTTGAAGGCATAAATGTTGCACGTGGAGCAATGCTTATAAAGAACCAAAGCATGCCAAATACAACGAGGTTGCCTTTATTTTTTTTGAATAAAAACCATAGAAAAGCAAAAATTGCTAATAGTCCCATGAGCGGGAAAATACAGTCTGGGGCAAAAAAGTTTTTAACCATCTTCCAATCATAATCAACGCTGATGTTGAACGGCCAGATGAAAATGGCAAGGTAATGTAATA
>CAZJQM010000033.1:0-7778 GCA_964548355.1 uncultured Pseudomonadota bacterium | reverse complement strand
GATTATGATTTAACACAACATATGAAACATTCCGGCAAGGATCTTGCTGTTTTTGATGAAGAGACAAAGCAATCATTTGTTCCGCACGTAGTTGAATGTTCTGTTGGTGTTGATCGCCTCTTTTTAACATTACTCTTTAACGCATATGCAGAAGAAACTTTAGAGGGTGAAACACGCATTGTCTTACGCTTTGCCCCTAAAATTGCACCTTACACGGCTGCATTCTTTCCACTAACTAAAAAACAAGAAGAACCTATGCATGCTCTGTATACCCGCTTAAAGCAAGCCGGATTGTCAGTCACGTATGATGTTTCCGGATCTATTGGTAAACGCTATCGCAGACAAGATGAAATAGGTACGCCATTCTGCTTTACGTATGATTTTGAAAGTGAAGCTGATCAAACAGTAACCGTACGTAATCGTGATACCATGAAGCAAGAACGTATGAAGATAGCTGATATTGAAGGATATTTGCGTAAGCAATTACAACAAGCTCACCTATAAGCATATTAAAAAAGGAGCCCTATGCTTAAGAAAGTCTATGACTGGGTAGGCCAGCAAGTTAATAGCCCTTTTGCAGATCCCTTTTTAGCATTATTTGCTTTCTTAGAATCGATTATTTTTCCCCCTGCCGCACCTTTGCTTATTTTGTACTGCATTGAAAACCCTAGAAAGTCTTATATCTATGCTTTGATTACCACAGTGTTTTCAGTCATTGGTGGTGTTGCATCCTATTATTTGGGCTATGCGTTATGGGAATCGGTTGGCCAAACTTTGGTTAACTACATCACAACGCCTGAATCCTTCCAAGAAATTGTTGGCATGTACCAGAAATATCAGGATGCTGCCGTAGCAATTGGATCATTTAGCCCATTTCCCTACAAAGCATTGGCACTGACTGCCGGCTTTTGCAATCTTTCACTCAGTTCCTTTATTCTTTACTCTTTAGTAGGCAGAGGTATACGCTATTTTATGGTCGCAATTGTTCTGGTTATATGGGGTCCATGGGTTAAAGAATTGATCAATCGATGGTTTTACCAACTAGCTGCCCTCTTTTTATTCTTGATGTCATGTAGTACTCTATTACTTATGGTCTGGCGTTAAAAAGCTTACCAGAGTTAAATTCTCTGTCCTTTTAGAGGACACGCAAAGGAATAAACTTGTGAGTTTATCGATTATTAAAAAGTTAACTGGCACTAACCTTAAAGAAACCATTAAAGCTCTTGGCATTGTTTTTGGTGATATCGGCACTAGTCCTATTTATACTCTCACGGTTATTTTTGCCCTCGTCCACGCTACCCAAGATAATATTATAGGCGTACTTTCACTTATCGTGTGGACACTTATCATGTTGGTATCGGTTCAATACGCATGGCTTGCCATGAGCTTAAGCCAAAAAGGTGAAGGCGGCACCATCGTATTACGAGAAATTCTTGTCCCGTTACTGACATCTCACAAAGCAATAATACTTGTTACGTTTCTTTCGTTTATCGGTATTTCATTTTTAATTGGCGACGGTGTTATCACCCCTGCCATTTCCATTTTGAGTGCTGTTGAAGGCTTACCACTCATTCCTTCCTTGCAAGGCATTTCGCAAGGAGTACTTATCTTCCTTGCATGCATTATTTGCGTATGTCTTTTTAGCTTTCAACGCTGGGGTACTGAAACGGTTTCTGTTGCATTTGGCCCTATCATGGTCATCTGGTTTTTAGTGCTGGGTATTACCGGTGCTTACTGGCTTGCCCAAGCAATTTCTATAGTTCAAGCAATCAATCCTTATTATGCGTACCAGTTTATTCGCTGTAATGGCTGGGCTGGATTCCTTGTTCTTTCCAAGGTCATTTTATGTGCTACCGGCGGCGAGGCTCTCTATGCAGATATGGGGCACTTAGGCCGCACACCTATTACCCGTGGTTGGATATTTGCCTGCATCGTTCTGATTCTTAACTATCTGGGACAAGGCGCTTTCTTAATGCTCCATCCGGAAAGTGAGAAAGTCTTATATGAAATGGTAGTTGGCTTAGCACCTTCACTCTATATCCCTTTCTTGATTTTAAGCATTGTTGCCACGGTTATTGCTTCTCAGGCCATGATTAGTGGTATTTTTTCTATCGTCTATCAAGGGATTACTACCAACATTATGCCTAAGTTAAGGGTGGAATATACTTCTCGCAAGCTACGCTCACAGATCTATATCCCTTTTGTTAACTGGTTTTTATTAACCTTGGTTTTATTTGCAATCTTAGAGTTCAAACAATCATATAACCTGGCAAATGCCTACGGCCTTGCTGCCAGCTGTACCATGACCATAACCTGCATTCTTATGCTGACTATTTTTGCACTTAAGGGATACGTTGTTAAAGCGATTATTTCATGCGTCATTCTTGCATTAAACTTGATGTTCTTAATAGCATGCACCACCAAGATTCCTTATGGTGCTTATTGGTCTATTATCATTGCATTTATACCATTGGGACTCATTATCATTAACTTGTTGGGCAAGCGAAAGCTCTCCCGTTCATTACGCCCTATCAGCTTGCAAACATTCTTAGAACGTTATGAAACTACCCATAAAAAAGTAAATCTCATTCAAGGTACAGGATTATTCTTTTCAAAAGGCATCCGCCGCATACCACCCTATGTCATCCATACCATGTTTACCAACAACATCATTTACGAAGATAACATTATCGTTTCTGTGACTACCAAAGATAAGCCATTTGGCATCGTTGCTGCATTTAAAGAAGATTTAGCCCCAGGCTTGCGCGTATTTGAAATCCGTATGGGATACATGGAAATTATGAATATAGAAAAGATCTTACGCACATCACACATCGACCCTAAAGTGATGTTCTACGGAGTGGAAGATATTGAAACGAAAAATATCTTCTGGAAAGTCTTTGCACTGATTAAGAAATTAACACCATCTTTTGTGCAGTTCTATAAACTACCGTCTCATAAGTTGCATGGCGTAGTTATGCGCGTTGAGATGTAATATTTTACAGGAGGTTTCATGCTTAAAAAGCTATTTATTTCTTTATTTTTATTCAATATTTTCTCCTCTTACGCAATGGAATCTGAATCTCAGCAATCGTCAGCATCCATTCCTCAAAGCTTGTTAAGTAAAGTAGTACTTAATTCACTGCCATCTAAACAAACAAGAGGATTGTGTTTAGAGCTTTCTCTTCCCCAAGAGATTTCAGTTGAAGATATAGTAGTAGAAAATCTACCAAATATAATACAGGACATCATAACGTATCTCTCCAACAGGAAAGCATCTTATCTTCCTGGCCTACGTCATCTTATCCTATATGGCCCCCTTGGTACTGGTAAAACTACCTGCGCTCGATATCTGGCACATAAAACTAACTCAGTTTTATTCGATGTAGATGCAACTGATCTTAAAGCCGAGTCATCAGTTCCAATGATGTTTGAGGATGCACGTAGCCTTAATCATTCAGTTCTTTTAGCAATACACCAATTCGAGCGTATTGATGAAAAGGGATCTATATTAAATGAACTTCTCTATCAATTATCTGACCTTAGCAATAATAGAATTTTCCTGGTAGGTATGACGAGATTTATCAAGGATGCTCCTCCTCGAATCTTTAATTCAGGCCGATTTGATACATTGCCAGTCATTTTACCCGATAGAAAAAATAGATTAAAACTACTCTCCCTATTTCTCCACACAGAGTTTAACAAAGAGCGATCTAATGCTCATGAATCATCTGTGGTTCAATCAAATCAATATAAACAGAGTCAATCTACAGATGATGAAACATTAGAAATTCAACAATTGACAGCCTCATTCCCGGGAACAACCTATACAGTCAAAAAAATTAAAAAGTTGCTGGATGATTCATTCGGCATGAGTCCAGGTAATTTAAAGAGTATAATAGAGATGCTGCCATTGAGTTAGGCAATAAAAAAGGCACCAATTTCTTGGTGCCTTTAATTTTTTCTATTAAATCAATCAATTAGATAGATTCAACACGGATAACCGTAATAGGCTGACGATGGCCCTTTTTAACGGTTACTTTTTTACGACGTTTAAATCTGAAAGCGATTACTTTTGGTCCCTTCATCTGTTTTACAATAGATGCCTTGATAGGTGTTTTAACAAAGGGTTGGCCAACTTCGATGCTATTTTCGCCGGTTTTTCTGAGCAATACTTCGTCAAATTGAAGGGTTGCGCCAGCTTCGCCGTCTATCTTTTCGATTGCTATTGTTTTACCTTCAATAGCTTGATATTGCTTACCACCTGTTTGGAAGATGGCATAGCGATCAAACGAGGCAACTTTTTCTTTATGGAGTTCCGCCATGATAATATCCTTTTAAGACCTTATTTTCGTGCATTACATTGTGAATTCAAACGAACGGGATTGAATTGTTATATAAGTGTATCAAAAATATAGCTCTCTACAAGCCTTAAGCCCCTTTTCCCCCCTGAAAGCTTAGTTTGTCGTTTCTATATGAATTGGCCATCTCTGGCTCCCAGGGTGCAATGTTGCATATTGTAACCTTCCTATGGTAAAGTACTGGAAATACCTTGAACCGTATAAGGAGACCCATGAAAAAGCTATTATTACTGCCTTTAATGGCATTATCAGTCTCACCGTCTTACGCTGAATTTGCTGAAGATGATGAAGTAATGCATGTACCTGAAGAAACCTCTGTTGGCCCTATACAAGGTCCACAAACACCCCAAACAGCTAACCCATCAGGTGTGCGCGAACAAAACCCTATACCAACCCCACCACGGCCTAATTCTCAAACAACAATTACACCTATGCCTCTGAACATTACCATCGACTTTAGCAAGCCATTTGATCAGATCGAACAGGATGTACAAAAAGCAAAGATGAAAATCGATATGCTTGATGTATTTCTTAAAAGCCTTGCTCAAGTTATGCAAGAATCTGAAGATATGAAAGCTATGGAACAAAAGTTTTATGCAAATTATCTCGATTTTTTAAGACAGCAAAAACAGTTATCTTCTATGGGCCCTAAAAATTTTCAAGACAAATATGGCTTTTCTATTGATCAAACACAAAACAATCATGCTCGTATGCTTGGTATGTTATCACCTATAGGCCAACAAACATTTGCATATGCTCAAAAGATTGTTAATGCATTAAGCCAAGATGGTTTTATGGGCGGTATTTCACCACGTGTAACATCTTTTATTAACTTTATTCAAGAGCAACTTGCAGGTCCTGTTAAAGCACCACAATATTCAATTAAATAGGTCATTGATCTTTTTGAAGCTTTAAATTCCATAAAAGATCATAAGCAGCACGTGGTGAGAGTTCGTCTAAATTATGGGTCAATTGATCGATAAGCTCATTTTTACGTGCAATCTCTTTGTGCAAGGTATTAATAGTTACATGTAGCGTATGATCTTGAGTGATCTGCTGCGGCATTTGGTCCGTTAATGATTCCAAAATCTCTTGCGAACGAGCAATAATAGACGGTGGTAATCCTGCTAGCTTTGCTACTTCAATACCAAAGCTTCCTGCAGCCTGTCCTTTGATCATTTTGTATAAAAATACGATACCAGCATCAGTTTGCTTACTTGCAGCATGGTATGAACATATGCCAGGGAACTGTTCTTGTAACTTAGTAAGCTCATGGTAATGGGTTGCAAATAAACAACGCGCGCCGATATGGGTGTAAATGAATTCTACTACAGCTTGTGCAATCGCAAGACCATCATATGTACTTGTCCCACGACCCACTTCATCTAAAATCAATAAGCTTTTGTTGGTTGCTTTGGTACAAATAAGTGCCGTTTCTTCCATTTCCATTAAAAACGTACTCTTGCCCTGTGTAACATTATCGCCAGCGCCAATACGCGTGAAGATACGGTCAAGGATTGGCAGGTTAGCAGAACGTGCAGGCACAAATGAACCACACTGTGCCATGATGCAAATGAGTGCATTCTGGCGCAAATAGGTCGACTTACCACCCATATTAGGCCCAGTAATAATCCATAGAGATTGATTGTCAGTAAGTTCCGTATCATTAGGAATAAATTGCTGGTTTAAAGTATGAGCAACTACCGGGTGCCTGCCTTGATTGATAATAATATCATGATTGTCGTGCAGCGTTGGTCGCACAAAATTATATTCATAAGCAGATTTGCTTAGACTCGCTAAAGCATCAAGATACGCTAATGCCTGAGCTAGATGGCGCAATGATGATAAATAATTGAACACTTCTGCCTTAATGCGCTCAAATACGGCTTGCTCAACTGCACCTATTTGGTGCTGAGCAGTCATTATTTCTGCTTGCAGAGTTTTTAATTCTGGTGTTGAAAAGCGCTCACGGCCAACCAATGTTTGTTGACGAATATAATGTACTGGCACTGAATCTAAGTTTGCTTTAGTAACTTCGATGTAATAGCCAAACACACCATTGAATCTCACTTTAAGTGATTGAATACCAGTTGCTTGTTGCTCACGAAGTTCAAGTTCAAGAATTTTTGATTGGCTGTTGTGCACAAGCTCGCGCAGACGATCAAGATTGGCATCATAACCTTGTTGAATGATCCAATCTTTTGTCGAATCTACATTTAATGAGCTTCTTAATAATTTTTCAAGCTGCTCAAAATCTGCAATTTTTGCATCGAGCATATTCAACAATTTAACCGACTGATGAGCATGCAACATCTTTTTTATTTCGGGTATGAGCGATAATGTATTTGCTAACATTAAATAATCGTGTATAGAAGCTCTGCGTAATGCTATACGCCCAATTACGCGTTCAACGTCACCCATTTCGCGCAATAGTTTATGCGAATCATGCATCAAGCCACTATCTTTAATAAAATGCTCAATCACATCATAGCGTTGTTCAATTGCATCTTGGGAAATCAACGGCCGCACTAACCATTTTTTAAGCGTTCGTGAACCCATGGATGTCACCGCTCTGTCTATAAATTCAAAAAGTGAATTCTTGCTTGTGCCATCATAGCCTTTAATAAGTTCTAAATTTTTCTGTGTCGCAGGATCTAAAATTAAATAATCTTCAGGACGATAAAAGTTAATTGTTTTAAATTGATCAAGCGCAGATTCTTGATTCTTTTTAAGATATCCATGCAAACCATACAATGCATTACGTATCCCCTGTTGAGAGTTAAGCAAGGCGACCGTTTCACGTGTAAATTGTCTATTCATCCAACCACGTGTAGCACCTGCTTGATCATCTTCATCAGCAATTGCAGGCACTAAGGTTGTGTAATATCCTAAACCTTTGAAATATGCTTGAAATGGTTTTGCCGCACCAGAATCTGGGAGCAGAACTTCATCGGGGAAAAAGCGAATAATTTCTGATTCTAAAATTTTATGCGCATCATAGGGTAATACTGTTGCATACAATTGTGCAGTAAGCAGTTCTCCAAAGAGCAAACCCCATTGATGTGCTAAAGGGAAAAACGATAATAAATAGGAAGCGGATTTAGGATCTAACAGCTTATCATCAGTTAATGTACCAGGTGTTAACACGCGCGTTACGCCACGCTCAACGACTTTGCCCGGTGTTGCTGGTTCCAATTGATCACAGATGGCAACTTTAAAACCACCGCGCACTAATTTAGCAAGATAATGGTCAAGCGCATGTACAGGCACGCCGCACAATGGGATAGGCTCTCCGTTAATATGGCCGCGTTTGGTCAGTGCAATGCCAAGATATGTACCTGCTTGCTTTGCATCATCAAAGAAGAGCTCGTAAAAATCACCAACCGGCGCCAGCGCGGCCGCGTCGAAGAACTGGAG
>CAZJQM010000032.1:0-7993 GCA_964548355.1 uncultured Pseudomonadota bacterium | reverse complement strand
AAAGTGGATCTTTTCTGTCGCCTGTTGTTAGTACACCACCAAATGCTTGTTGAATTTGGTTGTCTAGACCAAACGCAGGAGCTGCTGAGAATGGAGTGTAGGCATTGAATTCATTGAGTAGAATGGATCCTTGAGCGGTTAATACAATGAATTGACCGCCAGCGTTAGAAACTGTTTCGCAACAGTCTAGGAACCAGCGTGTATGAACTATAGGAATCTTTGTCCAAACCCATGCACCTTCACACATAAATTTATCAAGTTCGATGAAGAATTGTGGTTCAACAATCACGTTTCTAATACGAGGATTGATTGTTAATGTACCATCAAATGTAGAAGAAAGGAGAAGCTCAAAGTTTGATACATCGACTGTAGATGGGCTGCCGCCTAGTAGGGGGGATTGATCTGGTCCGACATGAAGCACATTGGTACCATTAGGGAAGAAATAAGCACCTAAATCGTCACGTTTAAAGTTTTGTTGGAATTCAACCGCAACATCAAAACGCCATGTGCGTTTGTCTTCGTCTTTATATTCCCAAGGGCGGATTAAAGAATAATCACGTGCTTTGTTATCACCTTGTGAAAAGGGTAAGAATACTGTTTTGCATATAACGTTGCCACATACTTCGTTGTCTTCGCAACAACTTGCATTTTGATTACCTAACACTCCTGTGTGACTAGAATCATTAGTACATGTGCTGCATCCTGCACTGCTTGAATCGGCAAGCGCGTTCTGCATGCTGCCAGCAAGCACTAATGCAAGAAATAATTGTTTTATATTCATAATTAGAAATCTCCTTAATAATAATATGTATAGCTTGTGTGTGATATTAATTTGATAAACACCGTCCTTTCATAACAATATTAATTGTATCCTATACTAACTTTAGTCCATATGCCCCATAAGCTAAGGGCTTTATTTTCATTCCCAAATTCTACTTCGGCACCCACGCCAATATTAATAGGCTGATTTTTGCCTTCAAATGCATATCCTATATGTCCCCATAATTTATGTGACAATGCTTTAGGAATTCTACCAGCGCAGAAATCTAATTGTGATTCAATATTTTGCGGAGTAATAAAAATATTAGGTTCATCTAACAGTATTCCACCGGGTGATGCATTATTTATGCGAGCGGTATTAATAGATGCTAATTGTGGAACGAGACTTGTATTTTCGGCGAATGTTACACTTAAAAGACTTTTAATAGTGTATGATTTATTACTTTGAGAAGAAGTTGTGATGCAACAGTCAGTACATTCCTCATTACATGGATCACAAATATGGGAATTAACAGCTTTGAATGACAGGGTTTCGTGGGCTCGTGCTTTAATTTCATAACCCAGATCAGCAATCCAATTGTTATGTTGCACTTGCAAGAAAATTGTTCCATCAAAGTTCCATGCAAAACCTGAATCTACACAAATGTTAAATACATTGGCAAATGAGACAAGCTTACCAGTATAAAGAATGTTACTTTGTGAAACTTGAGCAGGGCGATTTACGTTTACAACATTGAGCCCTTCAAATAACGTTAAATAGCGGCTAAAGCAACCATTATTCCTTAAATCAAAAAGACGGCATTGTGATGTTTTGAAAATGTGAGTGTAATATGCATCAGCTATTAATTTGACTGAGGTTGTATCATTATCCCAAAGGTTTACCCCAGCATCAAAGCCAACACCAAATTGCCAACGTTTATATCCTACAGTTGCATCAAATAAAGAACGACGATTCTTTACTTTGCCTGTTGGGAAAACTGCGCGTGCATAAATACCAAGATATCCTGCATCTTTGCGAATGAAATTGTATCCAAGATGCACAGGGAAATCAGCGATGCCCGTTGTTTTCGATTCGCAGCACAGAATTTTCCCAGAAGACAATGGCTGGTGATAATCACCAACTGTTAATACACCACCAAAAGCTTGTTGAATTTGATTTTCTGTTCCAAATGCTGGTGCTGGAGAGAAATCGACTACAGAACTAAATTCATTCTCTATTTCAAAAAATTGCATACCACCATTTGAAACTGTTTCGCAGCAGTCTAAAAACCAGCGTGTATGAGTGATAGGGACTTTGGTCCAGAACCATGCACCCTCAATATAATTATCAAGTCCTATATACAATGTTGGTTCAACAATAACATTTCTGATGCGGGGAGATATTGTTAATGTTCCAGCAAATGTATCTGAAAGTAATATTTCAAAATTACTTACATCTGCGTCAGAGGTTGGATCTAATAATTTATCGGGACCAACTCTTAATGTGTTAGTGCCATTGGGAAAAAAGTACGCTCCCAAATCATCACGCTTAAAGTTTTCTTGATAAGCAATATTAGCTGTAAAATACCATTTGGTTTCACCTGATTCAGCAACATAATCAAAAGGGTTAATACCTGCATAATCGCGAGCTCTATTTTCACCTTGCGAGAACGGCAAAAATACTGTTTTGCATGTTGCTTTACCACATATTTCTGTTGTTGCGGAGCTGCAACATGCTGCACTTGTATCATTAATGTTTGATACTGAATGACCGCACATTTGGCAATTGTCAGCTTGGAGATCTCGAATAGTTATGCAGAGGGCTGCTAAAAATAATAATTTAAATAGTTGCTTCATGTTCTATTCTCTTTTGTTATTCGTATGCTACGCCCACTTTAGTCCACAAGCTCCAGATGCTTAATGCTTTGTTTGCATGTCCAAACTCTGCTTGTCCACCAAGACCAATGAAAATTGGATAATCATGATCAGACCATGTATAAGCAACGTTCCCCCAAATTTTATGAGACATTGCGGCAGGAATAGTTGCACCACATATATCAAGTTGTTGTGTGAAATTATTTTTATTAATAAGCACTGGCGTTGCATCAGCTGGTCCTGCCCTGCTAATGGTAGATGTGCTAGCTGTAACTACAGGGCTTCCAATTGCGCTGACATTGTTGTTACCTTTAATACCATATTGTGTTGTTCCAATTACTGATGCATTTGTTACACAACAATCATGATCACAGCTTACATTGCATGGATCGCACAGATCACGCACACGACAATCTTTTATTTTTTCTTTTTCACGCCATTTAAACTCATAGCCAAGATCTGCTGTCCAGCCGTTGTGACGGGCTTCAATGAAAGCAAGCGCATTGATATCCCAATCAAATTTAGATTCAATGCATGCAGTAAAGACATCAACAAAGTTTACTAAGCGACCAGTGTAATTGCCATTGCTATCAGCTTGTTGCATGAGAAGATATTTACTCCAGCAACCATTAGCTTTTAAATCAAATGTTCTACATTCTTTTCTATTGAACAAGAAGCCTACAGAGCCATCAAATAGAAGGCGTAAGGTTGTAGTTTCATTGTCATATACTTTAACACCAGCTGTAATACCGCTTCCAAGTTGCCAACGATTGTAACCAACCGTTGCATCAAAAATAGATCTACGGTTTTTAGTGCGTCCAGTTGGGAATACTACTTTTGAATAATAGCCCAGATATCCACGATCATTGCGAATAAAATTCCAACCGTACATGACAGGGAAATCGGCAAGCGCAGTAAGACTATCTTCACAACAAATAATACGTGCGTCATTTAAAGGAGCTTTTTTATCTCCCCATACTAGTGAGCCACTAAAAGCTGCTTGAATTTGATTTTGGGTACCAGAGGCTGGAGCTGCTACAGGAGATGTATTACTCATTTCTCCGTTAGGGAAGAAAGCTCCGCCTACAGTTGTTTCAGTTTCACAGCAGTCTAAGAACCAACGGCTATTGGCAATCGGAAGTTTAAACCATAACCATCCTCCATGCAGCCAACGGTCAAGACCGATGTACATGGTGGGTTCAACAATAACGTTTCTAATCCGTGGATTAATTGTTAACGTTCCTTGGAATGTATTTGATAATCCGATATCGACATTTCGTACATCAACACCAGTAGCTCCATCTGGACCAACTGTTATTACGTTGGTGCCATTGGGGAAGAAATAAGATCCAAGTTCTTTGCGGTTGAAGTTTTGTTCAAAAGCAACGGTAACATCGGCATATCCGTATATTTCATGTTGATTTGGTAAAAATTGCAAATGCGCTATGCCGGCATAATCGCGAGCTCTATTTTCTGCTTGCGTAAATGGTTGGAAAACAGATTTGCACGTTACTTTGCTGCAGTCATCTGAACAGCTGCTTTCTGAGGCACATGTTGTACTACATGGCGATGAATCGCAACTAGCAGCATTTAATGCTCCTACAGCAAGTGATATAAAAATGATACACAGAAACTTTTGTACTCTCATTACTACTCCTTAAAAAACAAAGTTAGATAGAAAATAGAATTTTTTTTAGTTGTTATCAACTTTTAATAATAAGCAACTCCTGTTTTTGCCCAAATACCCCACAGTGTAGCGGCTTTATTTTTATTACCAAACTCGACTTCACCGCCCAATGCTGCAAAAATCGAAGCGCTATATTCCTCCCAAACGTAATTAATATTTCCCCAAACTTTATGAGATATAGCTTGTGGAGATGCGGCAGAATTAAGGTCAATCAATGAATTAAAGTTAGTTGCATTGATCAATACTGGAGTGGCGTCTGTTGCTGATGCTTTGCTCATGGTAGATTTGCTTTGTGTGTTAATTAACGTTCCTGTAGGCTGCACTAATGTAGTTCCTTTAATACCATATTGTTTGGTACCAATGCTATTGGGTTCATTAAAACAACATGAATCGCATGGATCATGCCTTGATGTGTCACATATGGTAAATGGACATTCACAATCAAATGTTTCTTTTGCACGTGCTTTAATTTCATAACCAATATCAAAACCACATGCGTTATGAGAAATATTTAAAAATATTAATCCATCGGCATTCCAATTAAATTGCGATGATGCGCATGCAGTAAATATATCAACAAAATTAGCAAGCCGTCCCGTATAAAGCCCGTTTTGATCAGTTTCCTTCATGAGTAAGTATCTACTTAAACAACCGTTTTCTTTTAGATCAAAACAGCGACACTGAGTTTTCTTAAAAATATGTGTTACAAATCCATCTATAAAAAGATTATATGAAGTATTATCACTATAATTATAAGTGAATGCTGCATTTAATCCTGCACCAGCTTGCCAATGATCATAACCAACGCGTGCATCGAAGATCGTGTGAGCATGCTCATTTTGTTTGCCTGTTGGGACCACACCACGGAAATAAAAACCAAGATAGCCCATCTCACGGCTTACGAATGTCCAACCAGCATGGAATGGGATATCGGCAATACCGTTTTTACTATTTTTGCAGCAAATAATTTTGCATGCTTGCAAAGGTATTGTTTTGTCTCCCCACGTAGTAGTGCCACCAAAAGCTTGTTGAATTTGATTGGTACCTGATGTTGGCACTGCAGTAAATGCGCCATTTTGCATTTCGCTTAAAGAACCGAAAAAGAGCCCACCCAAATTGCTGTCTGTTTCGCAGCAATCAAGATCCCATCGTGTATGAACGATAGGAAGTTTCATCCAAAAATACGCTCCGGCAAGCCAATGATCTAACCCTAAATATACCGCAGGCTCAATAATAAGATTTCTGATACGGGGGTTTATTGTTAATGTTCCTAAAAATGTATCAGACAAACCAACATCGACATTTCGTATATCAACGCCTGCTTGGCCATTAGGACCTACTGTTACCGAATTGGTGTCTGGAAAAAAATAAGAACCCAATTTATCACGCTCGAAGTTTTCATTATATTCTATTGCAAGTCCCGCATGCCAATAGGAATCTTCTTCGTATGGAACAAATTGAAAACGTGCAACACCTGCATAATCGCGTGCACGGTTTTCACTCTGAGAAAAAGGCAAGAATTCAGTTTTGCAATGTGCATAACCACCATTGCATGATGAAGAGCTTGAAACATCACAGCTGATTGAACAGCTTGGGACACTGCATGTACTACTGCATGAGGCAGCAGTTATAGATGTAGATACTGTCGCAAAAAGCGAAAGTATCAAAATGATCGCAAACTGCGGGAACTTCATGTGATACTCCTTTTTTAAGTTCAAACGAATGGGAAAAAGTAAAAATTTTTAATATCACCATGCTACCAAATAGATTATTACAAAAGAAGAGCAAAGTGAGATATTTTATACAAAGCTATTTTTAGTAATATGTTGCTCCAATCTTAAACCAACATCCCCACATATTAACTACTTTGCGAGAATCTCCAAACTCACCTTCAGCATTGACGCTTACAAAAATAGGATATTCGCGATCTTCCCAGGAATAACCAAAGCTGCCCCAGACTTTATGTGATGTAATTCCTGGCATTTTTGCATGTTGAAAATCAAGCTTGGTAGTTATGTTTTGTGTGCTGATCAAGATGGGTGCAGCATCTTGTGGGCCTGCAGTTTGAATATTTGATGTATTAGCCGTTGTGACGGGTGTTCCAACAGCATCTACGAGTAATGTGCCTTTAATGCCATATTGTTTTTGTGCAATGCTATTAGGGCAACATTGATTAGGCGTACACGTAGCGCACGACTTTGTATTACAGCAATCTTCTGTACAAGGATCACATACTGTAACTGTTGTTGCGCATGGAACAAAATCTTCATGTGCACGTGATTTTACTTCATAGCCAATATCAACATTCCATCCATAATGTCGAAATTCTAGGAAGAATAGTCCATCAATAGCCCATGGAATTTTAGATTCGACGCATGCAGTAAATATATCAACAAAGTTAGCTAATCTGCCCGTATAGTTGCCATTTACATCAGCTTCTTTCATGAGAAGGTATCGGCTAAAGCATCCATTTTGTGCAAGATCAAAGACGCGACATTCCGATCTATTAAATAAATGAACAATATACGTATCGATAAGAAGATTTAACGATGTATCATCTGAATGTTCGTATACACGTAAACCCGTGTTTAATCCAACACCAAGTTGCCAGCGGTTGTATCCAACTCGTGCGTCAAATACGGAACGATGATGATTTTGTCGGCCTGTTGGAAATGCGGTGCGTAAATATAATCCAAAATATCCTGCATCTTTACTGACAAAATTATATCCCAAATGCACAGGTAAATCGGCAATGGCAGTTATATTGTTATTGCAACAAATGAAACGAGCAGCGTTTAATGGTGTAATTTTATCACCCCACACAAGTGATCCATTTAATGCTTGTTCTATTTGATGTGTTCCAGATGCAGGAACTTGTGTTGAAAGTCCATGCTGCATTTCACTTACTTGGGCAAAGAAAGTACCTCCCAAAGAACTATTTGTTTCGCAGCAATCAAGCTTCCATCGTGAATTAACCATAGGGATTTTTGTCCACAACCACAGGTTTTCACACCAACGATCAAGTCCTAGATACAGAGATGGTTCAAAAATAATATTTTTTATTGTTGGACGAATGGTAAAGGTTCCTTGGAAAGTATCAGATAGGCCAATATCGACGTTTCTTATAATAGTATCAGGTGCACCATTAGGACCGACCGTTATGGTATTATTACCTGTTGGGAAAAAATATGAACCTAGTTCATGTTGATTAAAGTTCTGCTGATATTCGACAGCAGCAGTTATATACCAATTAAATTCTTCTTGATCTGGGTGATATTGAAAACGTGGTATTTGTGAGTAATCACGTGCACGATTTTCACCCGCAGAGAATGGTAATAATTGGCTTTTACACAATTCTGCGTTACATGTAAATGTTGGACATTGATCAGTTGTAGCAGCATGTAATGATGCAAATAATAATGTACAAGATAAGATCAAAAACTGTTTGATAGACGGTTGCATGATACCCCTTTTTAAAATTCATCTCATATGCGGGGTATAATATTATATGAATTGTGCGTAATGGTACATACAAAAAAAGAGGACCCGGAAAATTCCGAGTCCTCTTTTAATCTCTTGTTTATTAAAAGTGGATTTCTTAGTTATAAGAAACGCCGCCTTTAACCCAAACACCCCACAGAGACAGTGCAGTGTTCTTATGGCCGAATTCAC
>CAZJQM010000031.1:3126-8124 GCA_964548355.1 uncultured Pseudomonadota bacterium | reverse complement strand
CCGCTAGCTCAATTGGTAGAGCAACAGACTCTTAATCTGTGGGTTATTGGTTCGATTCCAATGCGGCTCACCATGCTTTTCCCCCACCACCGCCTACGCTGTGGCGGAGACCCTAAAAATAAGATACCAAGCGGCCATTAATTTGAAATTGAATTAGAAGCAAAAAATTTCATCAAGAATTCCACCCGGTAGAGCAGTAGTAAAAAATACGCAGGAGTGGCGAAACTGGCAGACGCACTGGATTTAGGTTCCAGCGCCCGAAAGGGCATGGGGGTTCAAGTCCCTCCTCCTGCACCAAACTGGGGTTCCCGACTGTAAACAAAAGTTGGAACTAAAAAAAGGAGAAGTATATGAAAGCACAGGCTACCGATTTACGTCTTGAAATTCATAAGCCACACAATAATTTTTTCTATGCCAATGTCATTGTTCCTACACCAATAATCAACGGCCTTTATAAAGAAGCATCGCGTGCCCAAAGAGACCTGACTCATATCCCAGGGTTCTTACGAGGCAATACGCCATTGGCATACGTTGAAACAACGTTTAAAAAGTATATTGTTAATCACCTCCAAGAATTTCTCATAAAATATTTAATCACCGGGTATCTGTACCAAGAACTGCGTGCACAAAAGCTCTTTTTTGCCGGCGAACCACGTCTTGAGAAAGTAGAACTTGAACCAGACAAGGATGCTACGTTTACATTCCTTTTTACAGGATGTGAGCCTTTACCCTTACGTGGATGGAAATATTATTCCTTCAAGCCCCCTAAACGCAAAAACTACCGTGATCTTGACCGTCAGGTAGAATTCTTTTTAAAAGCTGAAGAAGAAGCACACAAATCAAATCTGACGAAAATTAACATCAATGATTGGGTTTGTTTTGATATTACTACGGTAGATCATAATAAAAAGCCTATCTTTGGCAGCCAAAACTGTTGGCTTAGAATTGGTAATGAAGAAGTAGATATTCCTTTTCAAGAACTATTTTGCGATAAACAAGTAGGTGAGCACTTTTATTCTTCGGCAAGCTGTTTTCAAGAATATTTCAGTAATCAACTCGATACAAAATATAACTTTCACATTTCAATTACTGATGTAGTTCATGATGCATTATTTTCTCTCGATGATTTTAAAAATCATTTTAGATTACGCACCAATAAAGAAATGCATAAAAAGCTTATCGAAGTATTCTCATATCGAAATGATATTTCACAACGCAGAGAAACGGTAGAAGAAATATTTAAGCTCTTGTTATCGCAACATACCATTGATGTCCCTAATCATTTAGTACTCTGGCAACAACAAGCATTATTAGCGAGCATTCAAGAAAATCCCGATTATCAGGTATATCGTCTTCAAAAAGATTTTAATGATAAATTATATCAGCTTGCTCTTAAACAAATTCGCGAAACGATTTTAATGGATCAGCTCGCCATTAAAGAAAATATTCCGGTCAACCATCAAGATATTAAGCATTATCTGAATCTCATTAAACGACAGCGTACTAAAGAGTTTGTTTACTTCGATTTGCCATCTACCAAAGCCCATGGACAAGAAGCACCTATTTCAACGGAATTGCTTAAACATTATACTTTGCGGGAAAAAACGTTAAACTACGTGATCTATCATTTGACCAGGAAGTGACGTATGAACGATATTGAACAAGTAATTATCATAGGCTCAGGTCCAGCCGGGCTTACTGCAGCTATTTACAGCGCACGTGCAAATCGTAAACCCATAGTAATTGAAGGTAAAAATCCTGGTGGCCAGTTGATGGGAACAAGCGAAGTTGAAAATTGGCCTGGAGAAAAAAGTATTTTGGGTCCCAAGCTCATGATGAATATGCGTGAGCAAGCGCAAGCAATGGGCACCCGTTTTGTTACAGATGAAGTAATTAAATTAGAAACTTTACACTATCCTTTTACCCTATCAACAGCTACTCAAGAATTTAAAGCACAAAGCATCATTCTAGCTATGGGCACAGTCCCTCGTCGTTTAGGATGCCCTGGAGAAAATGAATACTGGGGTAAAGGTGTAACTACCTGTGCTGTATGCGACGGGGCATTTTATGCTGGAAAATCGGTAATGGTAATCGGCGGTGGGGATTCAGCTATGGAAGAAGCCTCTTTTTTAACTAAATTTACCGATAAGATAACTGTCGTACACATTCTTGATCAATTAACTGCTTCATATGCTATGCAGAAACGAGTTATAGATAATAAAAACATTAAGATTATCTATAATAGCACCCTTAACTGCGTAGAAGGCAATGGGCAACATGTAACTCATGCATGTATCGAAAATCAAAAAACTAAAGAAAAAACCAAAGTGCCCGTCGATGGTATTTTTATTGCTATCGGCCTTACACCCAAAACCGACTTCCTTAAAGGGCAAGTTGACCTTAATACCTATGGATACGTATTGGTCCATCATAATAAAGCAAAGACGGCTACTTCGGTTGATGGTATCTTTGTTGCAGGTGACGTTGCAGACCCTTATTACAGGCAGGCGGTGGTGGCTGCCGGCACTGGATGTATGGCAGCATTGGATGTAGAAGCCTATTTAAAAAATAATGGCGTTTGAAAAACTCCTCACATTCGTTTACACTATGCATAACCTTATAAAATTACTTCTGGCTAAGGAATAAGTATGTCAGTTACATTTCATCTCAAACGTAAAAAAAGAAATAAAAAACACGGATTTAGAAAAAGAATGGCAACTAAAGATGGCCGTACCATCGTTAATCGCCGTCGCTCTAAAGGCAGAAAACGTTTAACTGTCAGAGCTCGTAAAAAAAGCTAAACTCAATAAGGGCGCACTTGTACGGTGCGCCCTCACTATTTAAAAGCCCATGAACTCACTACCGCGCAAACTTACTTCTTTCACTAAAGAGCAGATCGATACTTTATTTGCCAACTCAGTTCTTATCTTTAGAAAAAATGGGCTTATTATATACCGCGCTCCTGCTTCGTTTGCCTATGGTCGCATACTTCTGATTGTCCCAAGGCAGTCAGGTTCTGCTCCGCAACGCAATCTTATTAAACGCAGGCTTAAATCAATATTCTATGAACACAAGTTGTATGAAAAAGGGTTTGACCTTGCTATTAACGTCCGCAAAGAAGCAACAGATTTACCCTTTGAAACCCTACAAACGATATTACACAAGGCAACGGCATGATAGGACGATTAGTTATATTCTTAATAACTGGTATACGTCCCATTTTAGGACCTGCTGTGTGCAAATTCGATGAGTCGTGCTACTACTTTGCCATCAGAAACCTTGAACAACAATCGTTCATACCAGCATGCTGGGCAATCATACGACGATTATTAAGCTGTTCGCCTTTTAAACGATCACAATAACTCACCAGCAAGTTTACTTAATTCACTGCGTTCACTTGTTTCAAGGAACACGGTTCCAAACAATTCTTGGCCTTTAAACTTGTTGGTAGCAACAACTAATCCGTTACTACTAAAATCAAGATAAGGTGAGTCTATTTGATATGGATCACCACACAGAACAATTTTACTACCTTCACCTACACGACTTATGATAGTTTTAGCTTCATGGGGATTCAGGTTTTGTACTTCATCAATAAGAATAAATTGATAAGGAATCGATCGTCCACGCATATACGTGATTGCTTCCAAGCTTATTTTGCCTTCTGCTGCTAAATCATCTAACGATTTTAGTTCTTGTGGCCCGCTGCTCATACGACGTTCAAAACCGCGTTCTTTATCTTGGCGCTTCCATTCTTTACGAGCTCGTTGTTCTCGTTCAACATCACCTACTTGTTCTAAATGTTTGCCAACACGAGAAGCGTGAACAATAAGATCGATATTGTCATACATAGGTTGCATCCAGCTGCGTAATTTTTCTTGAATATCACCCGGCAAGTAACCAATATCAGGACCTAGTGGAATAACGGGACGAGATACCAACACTTTTCTAAATTCATCAGAAATTAATACTTGGTGCAAACCAGCTAATAATGCCAAGAACGTTTTACCAGTACCTGCAGGCCCGATAAGCGTGATAAGCTTAATTGCAGGATCAAATAATAAATTTAAAGCCATAAGCTGTTGCGGATTGCGTGGCACAATTGGCCAGGTAAGTTGGGGAGAATCAACTGCCCTAAAACGCTTACCACCTAAATAACGGAATATGCGAAAATTATAGGGATTGTTATTTGCTTGAAGGTGTACAAACTGATTAGGTGCCAATGAATTTTCTTGGGCTAATGTTCCAAGCTCATCTGGTTCTGATTTTTTTAATTGGATTGCAGGAACATCTACAACAACCCAACCTTTATAAATCTCTTCTTCACGGATAGTATCTTTGGTGTAGTCTTCAGCATGGATACCTAATACATCTGCTTTAATCCGCGCATTAAGATCTTTAGAAATAAAGCGAACATCATACCCTTTATTTTTCAGAGTAAGTGCCGTAAGAATGATTTCATTGTCTGCAATATCAAGAAATAGTGGTGTTTGTGGTAAATTTTCTCCGGAAAAGAAAAATACTTTAAGCTTCCCACCATTTTCAAGTTTTACCCCATCGCCTAAAAATCCTTGGCTGCGAAGCATATCAAGACGTCGAATAACATCTCGCGCTACACGCCCACGTTCAGAGCTTTCCCCCTTAAACTGATCTAATTCTTCTAAGACAATAAATGGGATACCAACTAAATTATCTTCAAAGCTAAAAATCGAATGTGAATCATACAACAATACGTTAGTATCTAACAGAAACACCTTTTCAGCCATCCACTCTCCTTAACTCCATAATTATTTCTCATCTTGTACCACCATACTACAAAACTAGTGCGAATCCCAAGAAGAGAGATGATTCTAATTCAAAAATAGAGAAAAAAAAGAATATTGTCGCAACAAAAAACAATAGGGGTCTTGGGGCAACTGAATAAATATGCTATAGTATTCGACATTATTACTGATCATCTTTAAATAGACATGATTACATACAATTAGTAAATTATAT
>CAZJQM010000031.1:0-3116 GCA_964548355.1 uncultured Pseudomonadota bacterium | reverse complement strand
TGTTTATGTGTCAATTGATAAAATATCTATTTGTTACCACTATTATACTGATCTTCTTTAAAAGGACCCGGGTCATGCAATCTCATAAAGATTTATTAATTCTTAGACATTCTGCCGCACACTTGTTAGCACATGCTGTTTCTGAACTTTTCCCAGGAACACTCATGACTATCGGTCCTGCAACTGAAGATGGTTTTTTTTATGATTTCCTTCCTCAACGCAATTTTAGAGAAGAAGATTTAAGTCCCATTCAAGAACGCATGTTTGAACTTGCTAAAAAAAATATTCCTTTAACTCATAAACAAATATCTAAAGCAGAAGCACGTAAACTTTACAAAGACAATCCTTTTAAACTTGAACTTATCGATGAAATTCCAGGAGATACTGTTGGTTTATCGGTACAAGGTGACTTTTATGACCTCTGTCGCGGTGGACATGTAAAATCAACGGGAGAACTGCTTCATGTTGCTTTATTAGGAGTTGCAGGTTCATACTGGCGCGCTGATAAAGATAAGCAGCCATTACAACGTATCATCGGCACCGCATTTTGGACAAAAGAAGAAAAGGATGAATTCTTACAACGTCGCCAAGATGCTTTAACCTATGACCACCGCAAAATCGGTAAGCAACTTGATCTTTTTTCTTTCCATGACGAAGGCGTTGGGTTTCCTTTTTATCATGCAAAAGGAAAGGCTATCTTAAACACGATGATTGATTATATGCGACGCGTGTTAAGAAAACAGGGTAATCAAGAAATACAAACCCCTATCATGCTCAATGCAGATTTGTGGAGGCAGTCGGGTCACTGGCAATTTTATAAAGACAATATGTTCATATGCATTAAGGATGATATTGAATATGCTGTTAAGCCCATGAATTGCCCTGGATCAATTTTAATTTTCAAAGAACGCCCACGTTCATATCGCGAACTGCCATTACGCTTAATGGAATTTGGTATCGATCATCGCTATGAACTTTCTGGTGTTTTGCACGGCTTGTTCCGAACACGTGCCTTTACGATGGATGATACCCATATTTACTGCACTATTGATCAGATAGAAGATGAAATTTTAAATAATTTAACTCTTATTAAAAAAGTTTTGGGTAAATATGGTTTTGAAAATATCAAGGTAGCTTTGTCGACTAAACCCGATGAAGCATTAGGTAGCCCTGAACTATGGGAAAAAGCTGAATCATTCTTAAAAAATGCTTTAAATCGCGCTCAAATAGATTACGCTCTTCAAGAAAAAGAAGGCGCTTTCTACGGACCTAAAATTGAATTTAAATTTAAAGATTCTATGAACCGCGAATGGCAATGCGGCACGCTTCAACTTGATTTCAATTTTCCAGAACGATTCGATTTACACTATATCGCATCATCTGGCTCTAAAGAGCGCCCTGTTATGATTCATCGCGCCATTTACGGTTCGCTTGAGCGTTTTCTAGCCATTATTCTTGAACATTACAAAGGCAACTTACCATTTTGGCTCTCTCCTATTCAGGTGAGGGTACTGACAATTACCAATGCTCAAGAATCATATGCACAAGAAATTAAAGAAAAGCTATTCAATGCTGGGATTCGTGCTGATGTTGATGTAACTTCAGATCAGATTTCCGCAAAAATTAAGGCCGCACAATTAGAGAAAATACCTTGGATGCTCGTTATTGGTAAAAAAGAAGTTGAACAAAAAACCGTAAGTATTCGTTATAATGATGGCACTCAAGAGTTAGGATTACCGCTTGATCAGCTGTTATCCAAGGCTCATGCATTAATTAATCAAGAATAATAAAAAGTACTTGCATTTTGTATCACGCCAGTTGTAGCTTGTTAGGGTTAAGTTTGTTAAACCTTATCCAAAAGGAGCTTGTAATGGCAAAAAAAAAAAAAGCAACCAAGAAAAAGGTAGCTAAGAAATCTACAAAGAGAACTACTAAAAAGAAAGCGAAGAAAGCCGCCCCAAAAAAAGCTAGCAAAGCTAAGGCTGCTAAAAAAGGCAAAACAATGGTATGGACAGTAGCACAACCTACAACCACCACTCCCGCTGCCTAATATATTTTCTCTTTTTAGTGAAAAGTGAAAGCTACACGTGAATTACGCGTGTAGCTTTTTTTATTTTGTATTTTCAAACTCTAAATCATTTTCAAACATAATTGAAATTTATTTTCAAGACCCTTGATTTTTTACAAACGTAAATTGTAATCTAGTTTGTGATGGTATCTCATAAACGTCTTTTAAAAGGAGTGCGTAATGAAAAGAAAAACAGTAAAACGCAGAAAAACAACTAAGACTGCTAAAAGAAAAACTGCTAAAAAGAAAGCAGCTAAGCGCCGTCGTTAAACTCGATTGCGAATAAGTTAAAAAAGCACCGATTAATAGTCGGTGCTTTTTTTATAGCCTAGATACGAGAAGTTTTTATTTCATCTTTTTCAATTCTTGTTCAACTAATGAAATTTGTTTTTTTCTTGGGACCTGTTGGCCATAGGTAACCAGCAATTTATTTAATTCGATCCAATATTTTTGTGGAACAACTTTTTTTAATGCAGTCTCTGTTTGCTCAGGTGTTTTGGTATGTACAAGGCCTAACTGATTTACAAGACGATGCACATGAGTATCAACACAAATAGCAGGGACACCGAAAGCTTGCCCTAAAACTAAGTTCATAGTTTTGCGGCCTACTCCTGGCAAAGAAAGCAATTCTTGCTCTGTATGTGGAACCTTGCCATGAAATTGCTTTATAATTGCAGCACTCACGTCATGAAGCACTTCAGCTTTTCTGCGATAAAACCCAGTAGAATGAATTATCTTTTCAAGCTCTTTACGAGGCAACTTCACTAACTGCTCAGGTGTTCGAGCACGTGCAAAAAGAGCTCGTGATACGGGAAGAGTTATGGTATCCCTTGTTCTTAAACTTAACAAGCAGCTGATGAGTATCAGAAATGGATCGTGATGATACTCATCTGAAATCGTCTGAGACATAGGTGACTGCAGCTGAGCCGTTAATTTCTTAAGGACTTTAATGACGTTCAGAACATTTGTAATCTTTTTAGTAATAATTAACTCCTGATTCCTTGATCAACCATCTGATATTTCTTATGCTTCATTCAAGAATAAGAAA
>CAZJQM010000030.1:0-8155 GCA_964548355.1 uncultured Pseudomonadota bacterium | reverse complement strand
CGTCAGAAAACACAGTAAAGAATTAATTAGGGGATTAGAAATGAAGAACAAAATACATGGTTTGTTAGCCTTAGCTATGTTTATCAGTTGTGTAACTACCACATATTCAGCGCAACAAGGACACGAGCCTTATACTTTTGCAAAGTTTAGTGAGTTGCCACCAGAAATACAGGTAAATGCCCTTGCCCCTGAGTTTGAACGATATATTGAACCAGCTCAAACAATCCCAGAATTATATGATTTAGTAAAACAATGGAACACCAATCCCATATTTATAGCTACTTCGCATGCTAATAGGCATGCTATTTTAAAACAGGAAAAAAAGATTTTAAGTTCAATAATAAGATTATTGCCAAATCTAGATAATATTAAAATATCCGAATTTAAGAATCCTGTAGAAGAATTGATTATTTATGTACAACGCATTCAACCTACATTTTCTAAAGATCCAAAACAAAGAGAAGAAGAACTTAAAAAATTGGATGTAGTTTTGGGTACAACAACTAAGCAAAGATTTTCGATATTAAAAAGAATATTATCAACCCTTCTTATTAATTTTAAAGTTTATGCAGAAGGCGAAAATCAATATGATCTTGTGAGTAAATTATTGGAGAATGGCGCAGATCCAAATTTTACGATTGATGGTCTTTATAAAGGTCCTGTATTGCAAGAACTGATATTTGGTGATGGTAAGAATATAGAAACGATAACGGTTCTCGCAAGAGACGGTCGACCTATACCGACATATATACAATGGCCTGATTTAACTACTCATCTTGGAATAATACATTTATTGCTTAAATATAAAGCAAATCCGAATCAAGAGAGTTCATCAGGAGTGTCTTGTGCTGAGGGGATAAGTAATATGTGGGTATGGAATAACAAGCCTGAAAATCAAAATAATGTGAATAAACAGGTGATTAATCAATTTTGCGACAAAGCTATGAATTTATTACTGAGCTATAAGGCAGAAGAAACAAACACGATAATAAATAATGCGCAAACTTTACTTACGCAAGGGATAAAAGGACTTGCTAATTTGCTTTATATGAATAATCAAAGAAAACAGATAATTGGAGAACAATCAGGTACAAAGCGTAAGTCTCCAGAAAGGGGCGGAAATGCAAATTAATAAATATCTTCTAGCATTACTTGTTTTGAGTGTGAGTGCATTGAATGCAATGATAGGGCGTCAAAATATACCTATACCCAATTTTGATATTGTGTATAAGCAAAGCCCGCAGGAACAGGTAGAAACATTCCGCAATTATATCAAGAAAGCATGGAATATTCCTGCATTATATGTAGCTGTAGACAAATGGTCTTATGAAGACCCATATTTTGCAGCTCTTGCACGAAAAAATAAAACTCTTGTACTGCAAAGAGAACTTAAGCTTTTGCATGACATCGAAAATAATGTAAGGGATCTTCTTTCTACAGATGCAATAGAACAAATGAAAAAGCTTGGTAAATATATGGAGCGTATATCTCAAAGCGAAGAAAATAAGAGGATAAACCTTGTTCTAGAAGAAAAGCCAAGAGATACTCAAAAAAGGCTTCAAGATCTTAAAGATACATTATCTCCTATGCTGGCAACTTATTATACATATTTTGCACCAGCAAAACAGGTCCGTGCGGTAGAAATATTACTGGCTAATGGTGCCAATCCTAACGCAGTTGTTAAAGCCGCGGGACCAGCATTACGATACGTAGTAATTTCAATAATAGAGAAAATGAAAAAGAATGATGCTAAAGGTTTGCAAGAGTATATAAATCTGCTAAGTGAACTTCTTCAAGCGGGCGCAGATCCTAATATTCATCCTAATACTCCCGCCTATACAGAGCAGTTAGCTAAAATATATACGCCTGAGGCACTTCAAATAGTACAGACATTGCTCAACTATGGTGCCTATATAACACCTGAGCTCGAAAAAATCGCCGAAAAAGAAAAACAAGGTGGTAGCCCAGAACTATATAATCTTCTGCAGCATTACAAGCAAAGAAAATCGAGAAAAGAAATTTTTCATGCTTATGAACGTGGCGAAGATTAATTGATTATTTAAAGGGGAGTGGAAATGAAAATAAAGGTTTTGGTATTTGCTCTATGCATGAGTCTGTTCAATATCTGCCATGCTCAACAAACTGCTTTGCAGCCAGAACTTCCCGATCCTGTCCACTTTAAAATGCTTCCAGATGAGATAAAACTCAGATTCTTTGAAGACCATATCGAGCCTGCCAAAACATTACCTCAACTATTGCGTTTGGTAAGAACATGGAAACAAGTGAATACAGAATTTAATTATTTTGCATCAACCCCATTAGTAAAAAGAAGTTTGGGGAAGAAAAAGCTCGATATATTAGGATCAATTCAAGACAAACTTGAAGAAAATAAAATTGATTATGGAGAAACACAGTTTGCTTATTTAACGGGACTTCTTGATCCAAGAAAAAATGAAAATCTAATACCTATACTTAACGAAAAAGAAATGACTACTGTTCAAAGTTTGCAAGCATTAGAAAGAATATTATCCCATATTTTAGCAATAGTTGCTGCTTATCCTAATGAATTATCATTAATGAAAACTTTATGGCTTAATGGTGCTGATGTAAACTTTAATGTGCTCATATCTAAGCCTCCATGTGAGCAGGATCAACTGTGTTATAATGGTGAAACACCTTTGCAAAGTGCTATATTGGGTGCAATACACAGAAGACTCTATAGTCTTGCATCTCCATTACCTATTAAAGATGAGATTGCAAAATTAGAATATTTGCTCGCCAAAGGTGCAAATCCTAATAAAGTTAACGTCTATTCTTCAAAGCTCAATTCCTCAAAACCATGTGTAACTTTATTATTTGAATGGTGGAAGCATACCCTGCATTATCCTTATAATCCCAATATAGAATTAAGTAATTATATACTACAAGCTCTTAATCTATTGCTGCAAAAAAACGCAGGAGTTTCAGCAGACGTTATTAAGCAGGCAAGATATGCAGCTTTTACAGAAAAAAATCCAGGATTTTATGAAGTATTAATGGAATATGGGAAAGTTTAAGGAGAGTATATGAAAAAAATTATTATTGCTTTAGTCGGAATAATCAGTTTTTCGTTACTTCATGCATCGGAGCAAGAATTTAGTCATTTTTCTGGACTTCCACTGGACATTCAAAAAGAAGTCATTCAAAAACATCTTACAAATGTAACAACTGTTCCCGAACTTTATAGATGGAAAAGAATTAATAAAGAATTTAAAGGTATTGAATATAAGTTATTCAAAAAAGTAATTTTAGAAAAAGAAGCTTCTATTCTAAAAAAGGTGTCTCAACAACTTTCTCTTAGGGGTTATTCAAAAGAATCTAACAAGCTTAATTTATATATACTGACATTAAGCCCGCAAACAAATAAAAATTTCAATGCCATGGTTGTTGAAACCGATGCGCAAACTGCTGATCGTGTAAAAAAGCTTAATGATATTTTAGGATTAATATTAGCTCAAGTAGCCTTAAACCCAAATCACCTCGATCTTATGAAGCTTTTAGTCAATAACGGCGCAAACATTAACTATTTTGACCCTAAGGCACAGCCTGAAAAAGACCTGATAGGTATTCCTACATATGCAGGTATAACGCCACTGGACAGTGCTATTGTGGGTGC
Source organism: uncultured Pseudomonadota bacterium (assembly GCA_964548355.1). GTDB lineage: Bacteria > Babelota > Babeliae > Babelales > JABCYS01 > CAZJQM01. The sequence continues at coordinate 4,500 of CAZJQM010000030.1, read as the reverse complement.
GCTATCAAGAATTAGACCATTATGGCGATCAGGTGCACAACTCCCTGATTTATCAATGGAATTAGAAAAAATTGAATACCTTGTTTCTAAAAAAGCACAAGTTAATTTTGGTTCCCAAGGCCAACAGACATTTGGATATTTGGTTATGAGTTATCCAGGAATGTTAGTTAACTTTATGACCACTTACAACAAAGAAAGAGGATATATAAGCGAATTTAACTCATTTATCTTGGAAATCCTTCGTATCTTATTAAACGCGGATGTAAAGATATCGCAAGGTGTACAAGAAATTGCTGTAATTGAAAAAGAGGAACGAAGGCGCCCTCAGCTATATAATCTTCTTGATGAATACTTTAAAAAAAGAGGACAAAGTTGGGAAGTGAAAAAAAGAACTTGGGCGGAGGACTAATGAAGATGCATTCATATTTTGTAATAATGCTTATATTCGTATCATTTAATTGTCATGCAGCACATCCTGGGGTGAAAGAGCAATTGCCTCAAGTACCAGGAGAATTGCCCAAATTTGAAGTATTCATGGATTTGCCGGTTGAAAAACAATATGACGTTTTTAATTTTTATTTAGGGACAACGATACGTGAGATATACAAGAACCTTAGTGTGTGGAATCAAGTAAATAGCTATTTTAATAAATTTGCACAAGAAAACATTGATAGAAAAATAAAAGCTATCTTACGCCCCATTCAACAACAACTCAATGCAAAAAATTTAGAATATATTGCAAAAAGACTTGATAGTAATGTATATCCACTCGATGAATATCTTAAACTAGCAAAGGTGCAACCATATCAAGGGTATCAAAAACTAAGAGTACTATTATCAGATGTTCTTATGCAAGTTGTTGCGCGACCTGAAGATAATAGAAGAATAATGAAAATGCTTATAGATATCGGAGCTGATGTCAATTATAGCATCCATGACAAAATAAGAAATTATTATGTTCCTTATAATCCATTGAGTGCTGCTATAGAGCCAGCAATAGATAGGATCTATGTTTTGAGAAAACAAGATGCTGTTGTTAACATTGATAATGAAATTGCTAAATTAGATTTTTTATTAACTCATCAAGCTGATCCTAATGCACAAGATCCTAATATCGTTTTCACACATCTAGAATATCTAAGCAGTATGTATGAAGCCATTGGACAAAAAGCTGCGATATTTGCAGCTGACCCTTTCAAAGAAGATGCTATAAAATATATTTTAGAAGCTGCAGAGTTATTACTTGCTCATCAAGCATTAGTGACTGGTGAAGTTATAAGGGTTGCGCAAAATGGCAAAAACTTATTTCAGATGCCAGAATTATATAATTTAATTAAGCGATACTCTAAGAAAAGTGATGTGTGGGATTAATATGAAAGCAAATATATATAGTTTGATTGCAATTCTGCTCATATCATATGCTTGCCAGGGAGGGCAACGCGGAATTTTACAGCAATTACCACAAATGCCAGGACAGTTGCCTCAATTTGAACTGTTCATGCAACTGCCCCCTGAAAAGCAATCTGAAATTTTTGATTTTTATTTGGGAGATACAATAAAGCAGATCTACAAGAATCTGAGTGTTTGGAATCAGGTAAATAGATATTTTAAAAAATTTGCTCAACAGGGTGCAGGGAGTAATGTTATCGATAGGAAAATCAATAATATTTTAAATTCAATTGGGAGGCAAGCTTATGCGCTAAATGCTGATTTTTCTCAATTAAAATACAGGCTCAATCCTCTAAAAGATGAAAAATTAAAATATATTCTACAACAAGCAAAATTAACGCCTTATTATGGTTATCAAGAATTAATAAAGATATTAAATGATGCTTTAATAAATATCGCAGGAGAAGCGAATACAGTATCACTTATGAAATTATTAATAATAAATGGGGCTAATATAAATTTTACCCAAGGTCCTGTATCTTCTATAACTGATGCATTAGATAATGCAATAAAAAAATCAGTATTAAGAATGAGATATATGGGGCAACAATTCAAAGTTACAAATGAACTTGAAAACTTAAAATTTTTACTTGAGCAAGAGATTGATCCAGATAGACTAGATGTGGATAACCAAACCCATTTAGAATTCATATGTAATACCTATCTTGAATTTCTCAAAAAAAATATTCACTTTCTCAATACAGCGCTTGATTATTTACTCTCGGCTGCAGATTTATTATTAGCGCATAAAGCACGAATAACAACTGAGGCTCTAAAGACTGCTAAAAGGGTAAACGTGGAGTACAATAGGCCTGAGCTCTATGACTTGATTAATAAGTATAAAATGCAAAGAGTGGTATCCAAAGGCGTTGAAGTAACATATTAAAACTTTCAAATTCTTGATTTGATCTTCAAGGCCTCGATAGATTGTTGTCGAGGCTTTTTTATGCCTTTTAATCAAAGGATATCAATGAATGTTTTGTTAGTATTATGCGCTTTGGTTGTTACATCGTCTGTTATGGGGCAAGATGCAACGCAACTCAAAGGTCCGGTAGTTTCCCCAATGGCACAAATTTATGCACGTGTGCCGCAAATTCCAACCGTTCGTATGCAGCAAGATCGTGCAACTTTTAATACTAAAATAGCAACAAGTGAGCCTGCAACGCTTATTAATGATCTCAAGCAGCTGGCAAATGATTATCAACAAATACTTCTTACTTATCAACAGATGTATGATGCGGCTCGTTTAACAACAAATCCATTTTTTATGTCCCCCATGACGCTGCTACTGCATGAGTTTTATAATGAATTAATGCGTACGATAAAAATGCGTGCTGATCTTCTTAAAAAGATGACACATAAAAAGTTTGATGATCAAGTCAAAGATATCAATGGCTTTTTACTTATTCTTGATACATGTGATGCACTGGCCAGCTCTATGGCAAATGCTGTTTACAAAGATCAGGCACCGACTGCTCTTAAATATTATAAAAATCTACAGGCACAATATCTTCTTGATTTTTTAACGAGCTTTTTATCGACCATTCAAGAACTCTTTGCAAAATCCCCTCAATCATTGCCAGTTGCGCAGCAGATCTATAATCACGCTCTTAATTATTGGCATGAATATGCTGAAATGGTTGGTATAAAAAAATCAACACCAACAAAAGAAAAGCTTGTGACGGCCATGAGCAGAATATACGATCGCAACGCAGAAACGCAGCTTAGGTTACTTGATTTTAAAAAAAATTCCGTAGCACAAAACAAGAAAATATATAACAGCGTGATCGACGATTATAATCATGCAGTAGGTTTGTTCCAATCTATTGGTAACAAGCATGGAATAGAAAAGACAAAGCATCTGTTATTGACAGTCCAATCTCAAAGTGTTGATTATGACCGTGTGCAGAAAATATATTCTGATGGCATGCGCTTTGTATCACAAAAAACAGTTGATGCAAAAAAGCGTGGATTATCTCTTCTACAACAGGCTCAGAAAATGTTTAAGCATATTGGAGATGATAGCTCGCAACACACCGCAAATTATTTTGTAACGTTAACAACTGGTGATATTGGTATTATGGAAGGGCAAGCTGCGATACAAAAATATAGTTCTAATGCAGCTGGTAGAGCAAGCTCTAATAAAATTATCAATGCTGCAATACAATCAGGTATTGTGCAAGGTGCAGATCAAAACCTGATAAATTCCGCAGCACAATCATTTGCACAGGCATACACTGCATACAAAAAAATAGCGCTGAATTATTACAATGCACAAACAGCACAACCAATGGTGTCAGTCGATGTTGCAGGAGCGCTCAATGATATTGCTGCCAACTTGGCAACAGCACATGGCTTGCGTGTTGATGGGGACACAGCAGCACAACTATTAACCGCACAAGGTTTATTAACTGCTCAACAAAAATATGCAGCTGCTCGGCAAGCATACATGATGGTAGATAGAGGATTTTCATCTTACATGTCTAAAGTGTTACCAATTATTCCCTTTTATCCATCCAAGATTTTAAACGATCAACATACATATTTATCCTTATTCAATGATTATATTGGTCAATTCTTTATTCAAATCTGTCAGCCAATAACAACCACACAACCCGATCTAGTGCTGCAATACTATGCACTTATTGCATCGCAAAACGTTGATATGTCTGCAGCAATCGATGCTATTAAAACGGGCGTTGATTTTCTTGCAACTGCGCGTAAAGCTGCTGATCAAGCACGTTTGACAGGCCAAGATCCTAAAAATTGGATTGCGCAACAAAATGTACAAGGTTATGAAAGTGCTGCTGATGATGCATGGCATAAAGCGCTTTCGCTATATGATGCGACTATTCAAGATGGGCGCATGGATGCTGTTAATGAATATGTTTCTTTTGCTCATGAATATGCAGAACAATATATACAACACGTACCTGAAGAAAATTATCCATTACTTGGAGCGTTATATATTTACTATCATATGCAACAATTATTGCGCTCGACGCCTGAACAAACAGCTCTGACAACAATCAGCAGTTATACGAATGATAT
>CAZJQM010000029.1:0-8259 GCA_964548355.1 uncultured Pseudomonadota bacterium | reverse complement strand
ATAACAAAAGCAAAGCCTACTCTTGGAATTTACAACAGAAATGACTCGCGCATCTCAAAAATCATGGAGAACTATCATGGTAGGACATATTCTTTTGGTGATGACTCACTAAATATAAGCTACAAGAAGTATGTTGTTAACGAATCCGGCACAACATTTGAATTCACAATTGATGATAAAAACATTGAAATAAAAATTGCTAATCAAGCTTTGCCCATAGTCTACAGAGAAGTATTTGCAGCTGTTCTTCTTTGTGCAAAAGAACTAAAAATTGACCTGCATCTTGCCTCCGAATCTTTAAATAATAAGTTCTCATTAGCTACCAGTAGAAACACAATACTTAAAGGAAAAAACAAACATTTAAGTGGTAACTAGTATTACAATTCCTCTGCAGAACAATATTTGACTTATAGTGTATTTCTATAACATCTTGATAAAAAAGAAACGGCTATACGTATAAAGTTTAAAACGCGGGTATGCGCATTAAAAGAAAGTAAAAAATGTGAGCCTGATATGTTAACCATCAATATTGCACCCGAAACAGGATTCTCTTTACAACTGAATGCCAAAAAGCCAGGTGAACTCTATAACGTAACGCCGGTTAAACTTGATTTTTGCCATAGTTGTATTTTCCCTGACATCCCAGCTGACTATGAAACCATGCTCTATGAGATCATTTCTGGGGACCAATCTATATCGGTTAGATTCGATACAATTGAATATTCATGGAAAATTGTTGATGAAATGGAAAAGATCCGTCTACCCTTATATGAGTATAAGCAAGGATCAAAGGGTCCTGAACAAGCTCTTAAATGGGCAGCGGAAAAAGGGATTTCATGGTAAACATGGTAAAAACAGTTGGCTTAGTAGGCCTTGGCAAAATGGGCAGTGCATTGGCACGCTTATGGATTAAAGATGGTTTTACGGTATTTGGTTTTGATAACAACCCACAAGTACGTCAGCAAGCGAGCAGTTATGGTGTTAAACCAGTTAACTCAATTGAAGAGCTCACACAACAAGCTCGCATATTTTGGATTATGGTGCCTGCAGGCCAAGCAGTTGATGATGTTATTGCAGCATTACGCCCCGGATTAAAAGCAAATGATGTGGTTATCGATGGTGGCAATAGCCATTTCACAGATTCGGTGCGGCGCGCAGCAGACCTTAAAAAACAAGCTATTTATTTATTAGACGCTGGCGTTTCTGGTGGCGTTCAAGGTGAAGAACATGGCTATTCAATTACTATTGGTGGTATGAAAAAGATCTATGAAGGAATTCGCCCAGTCTTTGCTGCCGTTGCAGCACCGTTAGGCCAAGGACACATTGGGCCCAGCGGAGCAGGTCACTATGCAAAGATGATACATAACGGCATTGAATATGCGTTGCTAGAAGCGTACGCAGAAGGTTTTGCATTATTACACGATGGTCGATATAAAAAATTAAACCTTGCCCAGATCGCTAAAATATGGAACAAAGCTGCTATTATCCGTTCATACATTCTTGAACTTTCTCATGACATGTTCAAAGAGGATGAAGATTTAGAATCTATAGAAGGTAGAGTAGATCAAACCGGCATGGGTAAATGGATGGTAGAAGAGGCTCATGCACAAAACATACCAGTAAAGCTTGTAGAAGATTCAGTACAACTCCGTGACCAATCTATGCAAACAGGTGGCACGTATGCTGACAAAGTTATTGCAAAATTACGCAATATCTTTGGCGGGCACAAATTGCACACTAAGCAGCAGCAGGTACCACAGCAGTAGGTTTTGGTTGATTATATTGTTTTAATAATCGTTGGATTTCACCTATATCTGCTTTTGTTTGTTTGATTTGTTTGAGTGCATTTTGCAATATTTTTTTTTGATCATCAATAAGATCTTTATACGATTTGCCCTTCACCGATACTTTTGTAATATCTGCACCAGAATCCAAAAGCAAGTTGAGAACATCTAATGAAGAATGTTGTATAGCATTGGCTATTGCTTGTGCATCTGATTTTACATTTGCTTTTGCCGCAATGAGCTGTTGTGCGATATCTGTGATATTGCCTAATGCTGCAGCAGCTAAGGGCGAACCAATAAGTCGATCAGTTTGCCAAGTGGCAGTCGATTGTTTATTGGGATCTGCTCCATGCTTAAGCAAGAGCGCAATAATTTGCTGGGCTCTTTTAACCTGAAAATTGTATTTTCTAATTCCTGGAAAATAAGAAAACCAGATGGTTGCTACTAGAGGAGTAATGTCTTGTCTATTCTTTGATGTTGAACAATCACCATTAAAAATCGATAGTGCATTAGGATCTGCGCCTTTCTCTAACATATACTGAATAATCGATATATTGCCGCTTGGGTCAAACATAATATTTTGAATAGCAGTATTAAGTGCTGTAAAGCACGAGCTTGTAGCATTTGAAGATGCACCTTGGTCGATCAATGATTTTACCGTTGCAAAATCTATAGGAATGAGCTTAGAGCATCAAATAATTGATCGTTAAGACCTTTGGTATCGGTTGATTGAGCAGCAGAATTAATTGTTAAGTAACCAAATAAAAAGAGTAAAAAAGTAATTGTCTTTTTCATACTATGCCTTTTTTTCAATACGTTGTTCTAACCTTTTCCATTTTGCCAATTTGTTAGTTATTTTTTGCTCAGATTCTGTTAAATTTTTCATTCCTGCTTCTACAAACTGCTCAGCTGTTGTAATTCCTTTTAGGCTTTCACTACCGGGACTCACATTAGTCACATAATTGGGGGAAAAAGTCTGAGGATTTGCTCCATACTCAAGTAATTGATGCACAATATCTACTGATGGAATTGATATAGCTAACGTCAGGAAGTTGGTTAGATCTAAAGAAGTTAATTTTGTCTTGGGCAATAATAGTTTTACCATTGCAGGCTGAGGGTGAAATATTGCCTGTCTGAGCAGCTCTGGTGAGTCTGGGATTGCGCCGTGTGCGATTAAAACAGTTGCAATATTGAGTCTTACCGGATTTGTTATACCAGAATGTGTTAAAGCAAGTACCAAAGGATTTTGTAATCCTGAACCTGCATTAGGATCAGCTCCTTGTGCAAATGAAGTTTTGATGCCATCAATATCTCCATTTTTGATCGCAGTTAATAATTGCTGACTAGAATCAACGGCCGTTGTTTGCTGTTGAGGAGCTGTAAGTGGTTGTGGTTTGGGTGCTTGTGCATTCAATGATGCGCATGCCAGTAACATTAAAACTATCAAATACATACTCATCCTTTTTTATGATGATGTGGGCTTAATTTTCTTTCACGTAAAAGTTGTAAAATGCCACGGCCAAAGTCATGTGCAGCTGATGGACCTGTAGCTGTGACAATATGATCATCAACGACAACATGATTCTTAGTTTTGTAGGTTGCGCCGTAACCTTCTAAAATTCCTTTAAGTGCATGGTCGCCGTCCCATCCTGTGGCTTCGTGTCCTTTAAGTGCTCCTGCTTTTGCAAGTATGCGTACAGAAACGCAAATAGCCCCGAAAGGTAATTTGAGTTTTTTGGCTTGAGAAATAAGATGGTGTACTGCTGGTGTGTCGAGTGCATCCATGGCTCCAGGACCGCCAATTAAAAAGATGCCATCGTAATCCTTCATATCGATCTTATCGATAAGAATATCAACATGAGCAACACTTTTTTCATCTTTAGCGATTGCATTACCTAATTTGGTACTGGCAGTTACAACGCGCACGCCGTGATCTTCTAATTCTTTTTTGGTGGTGAAATATTCGGTTTGTTGGTAGCCCATATGCGCCACCGCTAAAATTACATTCATATCTTTGGTTACTGGTGTCGTCATATAAACTCCTTTAGGTTTTCCAAAATCATATGAAATTGAAGCTTTGTTTGTCAATTATCTTTTGTAGTGTGCAGGTGATATCTCAATTGTTTCTTTGCCCGTAAAGATACGAATGCAAATTGCTGGATAGGTAATGCGTCCAGATCTGATAATGGTGTTGAGTGGCACAATGAATTTTTCATGGTGATCGGGAATGCGTACCATTGTTGTGCCTTGTTCTTCTAATGAGTTTTTCATTGTATAGTATGCATGCAGCATGCTCTTATGCGCTTTGCCAGACCATGCTGATATGTATGCCGTGTGTATGTGTGTGCGTTCACAACAGGTACGCAATGCTTTAAATGCACGTGTGCTTGGCTCTAAGCAGATATATGCATCGATATTCGAGGTGCCCACATTCTTAATAAGAGAAGGAATTAACGTGTATTCAACCCATGAGCGTGGAGAGCCAACACGCGCTATATATCCTTTATCGATCACATAAGTAGTTTTGTGTGCTCGCACAATATCAACGTTATATTTACCGCATGGTACATGCCAATGTCCTTGGCGCTTGGGCAAGTATACTGTCAGAAGAATAAAGCATGTGAGTAAATCTATCAGCAACAATACACGCCGGTGTAATGAACGCATCATGCGTAACTGCATGCAGGCAATTGCTGCAAGTGGTAAAGCGAAGAGTATAAAAAATGGTGGCTTGGGTAACTCGATTAACCAACTTGTGTTTCCCCACGAAATAATCCATGACCAACTCCAGGTGATGTATTCTAATATGGCAATGAGCCATGTGTTTGGGATATATATCAGTTCGGTGAAAAAGATTATCGATGAGCAGAGTAGAAAAAGTGTGATATAGGGAACAAATATTAAGTTTCCTACAATGGTCATACCAGATAATGGCAAACCCCATGAAACTAATAACGGCAATGAAAAAAGCGTTACCCACAGTTGTACTTGAATACATTGCAAGAACCAGTTAATGATTGAATTTTTAATTGATATGCGCATTGTTTTATACCATTCGCACCCTTCGACAGGCTTCCCTCTACGCTTCCAGCTACGCCGGACAGGCAGGGCGAACGGGTCAATAAAATCCGTTCGTGGTGAGCTTGTCGAACTGAAAGTCGACCACTAATCACGACAAAAACTATATTTAATTCTCGGTTGTGGTCAACCATACGAACACCTTTGATTGAGCTTAAGAAATTATTTGTATTAGACTAGCTAAGATTCAATTTTTGTGCACGAAAAGGATACGTATGAAAAGTCTTGATAAATTTTTAGAGCGTAAAGCATATAACATGCGCGTGTTAAGTGTAGAAAGTACTACAGCTGCAGGTTCTGGACATCCAACATCTGCGTTGTCAGCTGCTGATATTGTTGCAACCTTGTTTTTTCATGTCATGAAATACGATCCTAAAAATCCAAAAAATCCTAACAATGACCGATTCATTCTTTCTAAAGGGCATGCAAGTCCTATTTTATATGCTGCATGGGAACAGGCTGGTGTTATAACACGCGATGATCTTATGAAATTGCGCACCTTTGATTCGGTATTAGAAGGGCACCCAACGCCACGCTTTGAATATATTGATGTTGCAACAGGTTCTTTAGGCCAAGGTCTTTCAATGGGCAATGGTATGTGTTTAAGTGCGCGTCTGGATAAACGGGATTTTAGAACATATGTGCTTATGGGAGATTCAGAAGTTGCAGAAGGTTCTGTGTGGGAAGCATGTGAAATTGCTGCGTATTATAAGTTAGATCATCTGACTGCTATTGTTGACGTTAATCGTCTAGGCCAAACAGGACCAACCATGGAAGGGTATGATGTAGAAGATTATGCACGCAAGTTTTCTGCATTTGGCTGGCACACCATTATTATTAATGGGCATGAAATCCCTGAAATTATTTCTGCGTTCAAGCAAGCGCATCAAACAAAAAATAAGCCTTCGGTGATCATTGCAAAGACGGTAAAAGGTTATGGCATTCCCAGTGTGGCTGATAAAAATGGTTACCATGGCAAAGCGTTTACACAAGACGAGCTACCAGAAGTTTTAGGCGAAATTAAAAAGTTTTTTTCAGGCATTGATAGTTATCACGATGAGCAATGGCAACCGAATCTGCCCCAAGCTACTGTGGCTGTTAAAAAAGTGGATCATTCTGTTAAACAACCTGGATATAAAAAAGGGGACAAAGTTGCTACACGTGTAGCATTTGGTGAAGCACTTGCAGTGGTTGGTAGTGCTCATCCGACAGTTGTTAGTTTAGATGCAGAAGTGAAAAATTCCACGTTTGCCCAGACATTTGAAAAAGCACACCCTGAACGTTTCTTCCAATGCTTTGTTGCTGAGCAAAATATGGTAAGTATGGGTGTAGGATTTTCTGCGCAACATAAAGTACCCTTTGTGTCTACCTTTGCCGCATTTTTTACACGTGCCTATGACCAGTTACGTATGGCTGCTATCAGCCGTGCTCATATGTGTTGTGTTGGTTCACATGTTGGTGTTTCAATAGGGCAAGACGGGCCGTCGCAAATGGGATTAGAAGACATTGCTATGTTTAGGACGTTGCCAGGTTCAGCCGTTTTGTATCCAAGCGATGCGGTAAGTGCATGGAAGTTGGTTGACAAAATGTCTGAATATCAAGGCATTAGTTATTTGCGCACAACACGCGCTCCAACACCAGTGATCTATGAAAATCATGAAGAATTTTCTATTGGTGGTTGCAAAGTGTTACGTCAGCGTACAGAAGGTAATGATGCATGTATTGTTACTGCAGGCATAACACTGGTAGATGCGTTAAAAGCGTATGAGTTTTTGAAAATGGAAAAGATTAATGTGGCAGTGATTGACCTGTATTCGATTAAGCCTTTATCATATGAAACATTGGCAACAATGGCTCGTTCATCAAATAATCGCATTATTACTGTTGAAGATCATTATCTTGAAGGTGGTTTAGGGCAAGCAGTCACGTATGCTTTGCGTAATCATAATGTGCATATTGAATGCTTAGCAGTTACAAAATTACCACATTCAGGTACAGCAGCAGAATTGTTTGCGTATGAAGATATTGATATGGCAGCGATTGTAAAAGCGGTAAAGAGAATTTCTAAGCGATAGCGAAATTCTCGGAGCCTCACGCGCTCTAATCATTCTGCCTGAGGGCGTTTTCATAACATTTTACTTGTTTTCACTCGTGAAAATAAGATTTGGCCTTATTTTCAAAATAGGCCAAAAACGAAAATAAGAGATTTGTTATAAATGATATGAACGCTTAATTCGTAATGCGTAATGCAAAGATGCCAGCAGGTTTTGTTGTACTATTGAAAAAGACATTATCAAGCTCTGTTAGCATAGTTGGTAGATTGCGCATGATACGTGGCAGTATAAAATCAAGATGAGTCAGGCCACGGCTTTTGTATCTGATGTATCCTTGTGCAAGATTGTCTTGTGGTGCAAATCTACGTTCAGAAAACAGTGGCACGCTTTCATGTGTTTGCTTTTTAAATTCTTTTGCGTGCTTTGATACACCTTGCGGATCAGCAATTTGCAGCAAATCTATTTGAGAATACAAGTGATAGACTTTCTTAAATATGGGATCTTTAAGTAAAGAAGAAGTTATTTTTTGTACAGGACATGCAAGAAGAATTAACTCATCAATGGCAAAATCTTTCATTTTTTCATCTTTTGCCTTAGGCAAGTTTAACGTTAATCCACCACCGTGGCTGTGAGTGATAATGCACACCTGTGGTTTAACACCCGTTTCTTTGTGCATGGTATCGCAGAGCTTTATGGTTTCTTGTAAAAGTACTTTGCCTTGTGCTTCACGTTCTCGGGCACTTAGTCTGCCTGACCATCCGAATGCGTAGAATTTATCAAACTGGAAGCGCTGTGCATCTTTGTCAGACAAAATTTTTGCCATTTTGCGAATATGTGATTTTTCTGGGAATGCTGAAACTGCGTTTAAGCCAAGTGGACATTTATTGAATAGCTTTCCAAAGCTCATATTAGTACCATGTACCCAAATAGTAATGCGTGGTTGTAAGGTAGTTATTTTTTGAGATGCAGCAGCTTGAGATTGCTTGATGATAATGCGCGTAATAGGTTCTTTTGCAAGAATAGATAGGGAAACTGTAAGTAGAGAAATAAGAAATAAATAATTAACTTTCATCATATTAAGCTTTTTTCAAGTAATGATATTACAAAATTGAGTAAAGATTTAATCGCCTTCAGTTAAACGTTCATGGAGTTCTTCTAATTCAGAAGGACTCATCGGGTAAACCTTGGCGTATGGTAGCATATCATAAGTTAAACCACTTGGAATGTCAGCCATATCAAGTGCTTCAGACATCTCGCCAAGACGTTTTAGTTTTGCTGCTCTTTTTGCATGCGTCATCACTAAATCATTTATCTTTCTTGGATAATAACCATGCTTAAGAAAA
>CAZJQM010000028.1:0-8547 GCA_964548355.1 uncultured Pseudomonadota bacterium | reverse complement strand
CCGCCTACACCTACACAGGTTCCAACCGGGTCTATATTTTTATCTTGGGAAATCACTACAATCTTTGATTTATAACCTGGTATACGTGCGATCTTTTTAATTTCTACCAGCTTTTCATATACTTCTGGGATCTCAAGTTCAAAAAGTTTTCTTAAGAAATCAGGAGAGGTTCGGTCCAGAATAAGCTGATTTTCATTGCGAGGTTCAGGTAATACTTCCTTAAGCAATGCACGAATTGGCATACCAACAACACATTTGTCGCCGGGAATAGTCAATGACTTAGGCAAGAAGGCAAGGTTGTCTTGGATTTTAACCGACACACCATTACGCTCACATTTGTGAATGGTACCAATAATAATATCGTTTTCTTTATCTTTAAATTCATTATAAATGCCAGCAGCTTCAATATCGCGAATCTTTGTTGCAATAACTTGCTTGGCTCTCAGAATCTCTATACGACCAATAGCACCTTCAAAGGGAAGGGATATCTTTTCACCAAGGTCAGCATTCTTGTCTATGAACTTGGCTTTTCGAATACTAATTTCATTGTCTTCATCAGCAACAGAAGATACCACCGTCTTTTCAACAGTGACCTTAATTTCATCCGTTTTTTTATCGTAGTTAACATTAATATTAACTTCCGGATACCGCTTTTTGTAAGCAGCAAGGATGCCTTCGCTGATAATAGAACCTAATACGGTACGGTCGAGGCCTTTTTCCTCAACAAGTTCCTCAATCACCTCTGAAAGTTTCACGTTACCCTTTGATAATGTTTATGGTTTATTTAAAGACTAGATTGAATAGTGTGTCTAGATTATCAGATTTTTAAAAAAGAGATAGTCTCCTGTTGATACCATTCTTATAATTCTTCTTTTTTAGGATCTTATTCCATATGGAAGATTCGCCTCTTAATTTCTGCTCCTTAATATCTAATTAATTAATATATATATAAATATAATAGTAATAGGTGGAGGGGTTTTTTGTGGATAACTCGACTTTCGAATCGAAAAAGTGACGTTAAATAAATAGTTTTTGGCACCTTAAGTCGTTGTGGAAAGTGTGTGGATAACTCGACCTTTTATGTGGATAACTTGTGGAAAACTCTATTATGTACAAAAGTTATCCACAATCTTTCCACACACTTTCCACAAAATAAATCAGACTTTCCACAAATTTTTGCCAGTTATCCACAATCTTTCCACAATTGTGGATAACTTACTTGGTAAACATAATTATGGGGTGTCAACTTGGAATCCATTTCTGAATCTGGGCTGGTAAGCAATTTTTCGAGGTTGAATTGTCCTGAATTGAGGAATGTAAAAAATGAGGATGCTTTAAGGGCCATGCATCGATGATATCAAAATGAGTATATATAATAATGTTAAAGGATAAGCATTTTTGCTACTTACCCGCCAACTCAATGACCGTGGCCAAATCTTGAACAAATGTTGGAAGTTCGCTGGCATTCCTTAAGATGTATGCCGGATGGTATGTGGGCACAATATCGATGCCATCTCTGTGTTGAATAGTGCCACGTATTTTGGTGATTTTAACTTCCCCAAGCAGTGCCTGGGTTGCAGAAGCTCCCAGCGTGCAGATAATTTTGGGGCGAATAATTTTAATCTGGTTGTATAAGAACAACCCCATGCAAATGCTCGCTTCTTGTGGGGTTGGCACTCTATTATTAGGTGGACGGCATTTAACAACGTTAGCAATAAATACATCAGATCTTTTGGTACCTAACCCTTCCAACGTTTTGGTGAGCAGTTTTCCTGATCTGCCTACAAATGGTCTGCCCTGCTCATCTTCATCTCGTCCTGGGCCTTCGCCAATAAACATTAAACGGGCATCCGGATTACCTTCTCCCCACACAATATTTTTGCGTCCTTGGAAGCCCAAGGGGCACATGGTGCAGTCTTTATAAGGTGCGTATAACTTATCGAGTAATGATTGTTTATATGCTCGAGGGTCCATGGTGGCAAGTACCTAATTTTAGAAAAATATCTGGCTAGTATATCAATAATTTAAGGTATGAGCAGTAACTTAATAAGGTCGCACCATCTATTACCTTTTTTTGCAAATTTGGTTTTCATAAACGAACTGTGAATTCGTGTTTCTGGAGCATAAATAGTTATTCCTGATGCTTGTGATACAGCCCTTCCTGCGCAGCTAGCTATCACAAAATCTTTAATAATCGATTGCCCTTCATTAATTTTGGATGTTAATTTATGTTTTAATTTTGTGCCAATGTGTTCGTCGTTAAATTGGAACAATGACATGTTTTTCAGAATATTTGCCCAAATGGATCCCAAGCATTTAAGTGTTGGTTCATCATAACTGATACACAATCTTTTGTTGTAACTAAGACGTAACGCATCTTTTACCGCACGTCCCTTTTGGTGAACAAGGCATTGGATAGCAATTTCTGCTACTTCATCAATATTGCGCTCAAGTCGACTATATTCTGATAATTTGAATGCAGATAACGTGTAATCTGGTGTGTGAATGCTTGCATGATATGCTTTGTCATACGATTTAACAATATGTTTTGCAAATTCTTCAGGCGTAAGATTTGCTTCTAAAAATGGTTGTAAAATAAGATCATAACGCCATCCCCACCCTGGTTCTGCTTGAGCCGATGAAACTTGGTATACAGCATAATCTTGTGTTATTGCAGCGGTTCCTACATCAGCCATGAGACATTCGTCTAAACCAATAACATCCCACATTTTATGCAAAATTTCATCACGGATAACTTGCAGCGCATACATAAATCCGTGAGAGTTAAAATAGCTTCTGTGCACATCATCAAAGCAGCTACCCTTTTTTGGATAGTATGACGGTTCTTCTGTTATAAAATCGGGAAATCCAGGAGCAGATACCCCTTCCATCAAATCACTGAGTAAGTGGGATTCAAATAATTCTGACGTTTCAATTGAGCGAGACATATGTGGGTCTAAGCAGCTGCTGGTACCATGGTCCCATAAAATAAGAGCATATTTGGTGCCTTGATAATGCTGCACACCCCAACGGATAAAATCAATAAGACTTTCAGGGTTTCCGCTGTCGATGATATTGGGATCTACGTGAACGAGTTTTGCATTACCCTTTTCCATAAAGAAGCGTTGTGTGCCCTTTTTACCAATTTCATGATAATCAATAATGATTTTAATTCTGCTATTTGAACCAACTGATAATATTTCACGAATATTTCTTCGTGAGTAAGGATACAGATCATTGCGTGCAGCGATATAAATAAAAACAACCCAACAATCTTCATCGTCGGGTTGTTTTTCGATATCTAGAGATATTGATGGAGTTTTTATTGGTTGTTGTTTTCGTCTACTTTTTTTTTGGCACCACAACCCAAACAATCATTCACCGCAGCATGTTCTTCACACATACATAGAGATGAACGGCCATCAGATGATTGGCAGCATGCACATGTTGCAGGAGATTTTGTTTGATGCTCTGAAACTGGAACCATACATGGACAATGAGCGCATTGTACAGTTTCTTCTTCTAAAGTTACTGATTTAGTACAACATGATCTTGTTGCATTACATTCAGCACCACATTCTTGCGTGGCAGCTGTTTGATCGCATGGGCAAGAAAATGAACGTTGTGTTTCGTCGTGTGAACTACAGCATGCGCATGTTGCAACAGCGCCTTTGGTAACTTTTTCTGCTGGTACCATACATGCACAGTGTGCACATTGTGTAGATTCTTGAGCAGATGCATCATTAATATCATCGGCAAATGAGTTATAAGATGCAATTAACAGAACAGATGCGAATAAATAAGAAATATGCTTCATGATTATCCTTGTCTGAAAAATTGTAAGATACAAGAATAGTAAGAAAAATTTTCACATTATTCAACTTAATTTTTACTTTTTCCTACTTTGTGTTGCTTAACAATCACGTTAAGAAGCGCTAGGGCACATGTTAATCCAAAACTTAATTGAAAATCGAGAAAGAAAAGTTGTAATGGTGAAATAAGTAAAATACTCATGGTAATTAATGACAATAGATGCAAAGGCGCAATAGGAACGGTAACAATATTGCACAGCTGATATAACACAATGGTGTACAATGCACGAATAAATGAAATGCTCGACCAGCTCAACACTGCGTACATGATGATAATGCTCAACATGATGATCTGCTTTGTGGTGTAGCGTAACGGAATAAAGCTAAGCAAAAATTGTAAAATAATTAAAAATATCACCAGATGCAGACCTGAGCGCGCTAGATAATGTGATATACCCCAAAATTTAAAATGATTTTTGTAATGATTGAGATGTTCATCTGCAACAGTTTTATTTCCTAAAAAAATGGTTGAAAAAAGTGCAAAGGTTACATCAGACATTTTTTGTTTACAGCTCTGGTAGATTCGCTTGCGTGTTGTGTAAATCCAAGTCCATAGATTAGAAGATGATGAAATAATAGTGTAATCAAGCTTGCGCGGAAATAATGTTGCGCTGATTCCTTCTTTAATTAAATAGTTTCTAAAATCCCCCTGCTCTGGGAATGATAATTTTAATGAATGAATTTCGACAATGTCATTATAATGGGCATTAAATTCTGCGCGCGTGTATAATTTGAAACACTGCCTTGTCTGCTGCCAATCACCCTTCAGCCCATGTTGTAGTTCAATAACATCAAGCGTAATTACTTTATTAAATTGTCGATTTTCAACTTCAACCACATCACATACACGAGCGCGCACATCGCACACTTCACGATTATATGTGGTTGCAAATCTTCTAAACTGTTCTGTTGAATGTATGTATGACAATGCGCCCAATGCAAAGAAACCAAGCATATATAGCAACGTCATTGGAATTATTCGAACCTGCCGGATTAATGCAGAACCAACCAGCAAAGCGCCAATAATTGCTCCAGCACACACATAAGAATGGGCTGTCGCTTGCCACCAGATGCCGAGTATTAATGAAAGGGCGTAGAAAAATATATAGTGTATGTGAAGGGGAATAAAATAGTGTGAAAGGGTGATCATAGTGATTGTTGACCCGTTCTAACTTGGTTTAAGTAGTTTGCTATTTCTAAATTCCCAGCTTCTCTTGCGCTTTCTTCAGCTGTCTTACCATAAATATTTCTATGATTAAAGTCTGCTCCTTTAGAAATGAGAAATTTAACCATTTGCAAGTCTTTGGCAGCTACGGCCCAAGACAATGTAGTGCTTCCCATGATGCACTGTGCTTCTAGTGGAATACCTAAGTCCAGAAGATGTTTAGCTAAATGGATATTGCCGCTGCGCGCTGCGAGCATGAGCGAGGTTACTTTTTCGATTTCAAAAATAGTAAAAGTACGTTCTGTGAGTAGTTTAGTTTCGGTAATCATTTTTTGATTTTGAGCAATCATAGCTTTTACTAGTTCTAGGTCACCATTAAGTAATGCTTGCTGCCATGCGGATAGATATAATCTTTTTTCTTCTCCTGATGCTAACATGCAAATATGTTGTGATAGCTGTGTGCTAACGTTTTTGTTCTGATATGCAACTGCTATTTCCAATAAACTATTATGGCTGTCATCAGTAGAAAAATAACGAGGTAAATATTCTTGTATAAAAGATTCTATATCGTCAAATGTTAATGATTGTTGCTGAATAGCCTTTTTTAATAGTAAAAGACATAATGACTTTGTAGAATGTTGAAATTGTTGAGTTTTATTTTGATGATAAAGTAACAATTCTATTAATGTTTTATCTTGAATGATAACATCAATAGTTGCATCTTGGGGATGTTGGGAATATTGGCGTAACATTGTTAAGTAAAGAGATAATGTTGTTCTATTTAATTCGATATCCGTAAAACTTAGTTGTTCAGAAGGTTTGGGTAAGAAAAAACCAGGCGAACTATATTGTGCTATTTTTCGTAATCCATCATATATGTTTTGTAGTTGTTTTGGAACATGATCGCTGTTTATAGGAAATAGTTGTTTGTGGGCATAAAAGTACGCATCTTGCATAGCATTAGTAGGTGTATGATTAGAAGATGCGCAATAGATGTCTAACAAATACAACAATCGTTCCGTAATATTCGCAAGCCTAGCAGCATTGACTTGTAATGTTGGAGTTGAGCTGGGTTGATGAGTTATTTGTTTATAGGCTGTTAAGAGGTCTTTTTTTTCTAAAAGCTCAATCAACTCTAATGGCAATGTACGATTTTGTTTAGCTTGGGAGATGATAGTTTCAAACTCAGGCAATGTTTGGACCAATTCAATTGCTCGCAATTTGAGGCTTAAGCAAGATCGTTTTTTCTCCATTCCTTGAACATCTACAAAAATAGAAGTAAATGTGAGTAGAGTTAAGATCATACAGAAATTATTGTATTTGTTCATATAAGAAGCCTTATAAAATATGTATACTGTAGCAATAGTATACCCAATCATTTCTATTAGTGAATCTTGAAATATGTGAAAAATATTAAAAAAGAAAGTAAATAACGTGATAAATACATCATCAACCCAGCTGAAGGGCGCTGCTGCAAAGTCTCTCAAAAAAAATTCTGTTATAAAACATGTGTTGGACAATGGCCTTACTGTTTTAGTGCAACAATCTTCCATTATTCCTAAAGTTTCTACCCAATTGTGGTATTACGTGGGCTCTAAGGACGAACAAAGCAAAGAGCGGGGCCTTGCACATTTACTTGAGCATATGATTTTTAAAGGCACCAAAAAGCTCTCTGAATCTGACATTAATGAAATTACTCATAAATTGTCAGGTAGTACCAATGCCTTTACTTCATATGATTACACAGGATATTTATTTGATTTGCCGAGCCAAAACTGGCGCATAGCATTAGAGCTCTTTGCCGATTGCATGCGTAATTGTACGTTTGATGAGCAGCATCTTAACTCTGAATTTAAAGCGGTGATTCAAGAGCTTAAGATGTATAAGGATAATTATACGAGCTCATTGGTAGAAGCCATGATGGCTACTATCTTTGCCGATCATCCGTATCATCATCCGATCATTGGGTATAAGCAGGATTTATGGAGCATGCAGCGCGAAGCATTAGTTAATTTCTATAAACATCATTATGTGCCTAACAACGCTACGTTAGTTGTTGTGGGAGACGTTAATCCTGATGAAGTCATTGAACTGGCAAAAAAACATTTTAGTTCTATTCCACCCGCTCCTCATTACAAGCATCAGGAATATTACCACTCAAAAGATCTGATGGGCCAGCGAGTGACATTGTACCGTGATGTGCAACAATCAGAAGTCATGGTTGCTTGGACGGTTCCTGGATCAAAAGAAAAAAAAGAATTTTACTTAGATGTTTTTGCATGGATTATCGCGTCAGGAGATGCATCACGCTTGCACAAGCTGTTGGTAGACGAAAAACAGTTAGTGACCGACATTGATGCCTTTTTATACGACTTGTTTGATCATGGTCTTTTCTTTATTGAAGTTCAGCCTAAGGACCAAAAGGATATAGAAATGATAATCAATCTTATTAATGATGAAATTCACAAGATTATTGAATCTGGGCTGACTGATATTGAGCTTCGCCGTGGTATGAAGAAAACAGAAACTGAGCTCCTTTCTACATTAGAAAGCAATCAAAAGTCTGCTTACGCTATCGGTAAGTTCTATTTGGCGACTGGAAATGAAAATTATCTTTCTTCTTATGTAGAGCATGATGCGCAGAAGGTTAAAAACGAGTTGCAAGACATATTAGCAACGTATTTTAGACCAACAGTTACCCATATTGGTATGGTAGTCCCATTGCCGGCAGCAGAACAAAAGAATTGGCAATTAGTGCAAGAGCGTTCAGATGCAGAAGATGCGCGCATTCTGAGCGGAAGAACAAGAACTACGGTGGTAGAACCAGGCGTGGTTTCAAAAACTATTCAGCCCAACAAACCGTTGCCATTTGCGTATCCACATTATCAGAAAATGGAATTACCTAATGGCTTAGAAGTCTTGTATTACGCCAATACCAAACTGCCAAAAATAGAACTGATTTTAGAATTGAAGGCTAAAAGTTATTACGACCCAGAACAACTACAAGGGCTTAATAATTTTATGAGTGATGTATTGTTAGAAGGCACCAAGAGCTATTCCCGCGAACAATTAGCACAAGAAATAGAATCATATGGTATGACGCTGACAACAAATCCTGGATACATCACGTTAAGCATGTTAACTGAAGATTTTAAAAAAGGGTTAACTATTCTTAACAGCTTACTCACAGAAACTTTATTTGATGAAGCTGCCGTAGAAAAAGTACGTGCAGTAATTCTTGCAGATATTAAGAACCATTGGGATAGTCCTTCTGATTTTGCTGGCGATGTTGTGCGCGAAAGTATCTACAAGGGCCATCCATATGGCAAATCTCGTTTAGGGTCATTAGAAACAATTAAGCGCATTACCCGCAAGGAGATCGTTGATTTTTACCATCAAGCAATCACTCCACAAGGAGCACGTTTGTCTGTTGTAGGGGATTTTAACAACTACGATTTGCGTGAGATGCTGCAAAATACATTAGGTTCTTGGCAAGGCAAAGAGGTAAAA
>CAZJQM010000027.1:0-8584 GCA_964548355.1 uncultured Pseudomonadota bacterium | reverse complement strand
TGATCCTTCTGGAGTGTTTTTAGTCAATATTGGTGTTTCGATTTCATAAAAACCACGCCCTTGTAAAAACTCGCGCATAGCAAAAATAATATTATTGCGCAAAGCAAGACGTTTATGCATCGCTGGACGGCGCAAATCGAGATAGCGGTATTTCAAGCGTAATTCTTCTTCCACCACATTGCCTTCATCAAGTGAAAACGGTAATGGCTTAGCCTTGTTAAGAATTTCTAGCTTATGGGCTTGGAGTTCCCAATGACCCGTTGGTAAATCTTCATTAATAGTACCCTTGGGGCGATCCATCACAGAACCAGAAACACAAATGACGTATTCAGAACGTAAATCATGGGCAAGCTTGTGAACTTCTTTAGAAAAGTCAGGATTGAAAACCACTTGCATAATACCACTACGATCTCGTAAATCAACAAATATCAAGCCACCATGGTCTCTGCGGCGGTGTACCCAACCACAAAGACTAATAGTTTTTTTAAGATGTTCAGCAGTTACTTGACCACAGCCGGTAGTACGTTCAAACGGTTTCATCTGGTTTGTTCCTTAGAAATACCTATAGATAATGCATAATATTGTAGCAAAATGGCAATTTATGCCTAGGAGCTCTGTAGTCAAGATCTATGCCAATAGAACAAAAATGATTATTGTTATGTTATTGATATACATTTTATCTTCTTAAAGAGGTTATTACACCATGAAAAATGTACGTATTTTGACTGGCTTATTATGCCTTAACATACTCAATTGCCATGCATATCAAGATGATGGAGATAAAACTCTCACGGTTGAAACTGTCAGTATTATAAGTGTTTATAATACTGATGATGGGGATAGACCCTATACTCTGCCAATGGCAACTACCGAACAAGAAAAGCGTATGATATTTGCTGCATCAACTTTAGATTATTTCACCATTAAAAAATTAATGCGTATGGGCACTTCATTTGACATGATCGACCAAGATGGCACATCTGCCCTTTTAAATTTTTTAATGACATTAAATGATCTTTATCAAATACTTCAAAAAAATGAACTTAATACATTTACAAGACAGATGTTAGAAGGATTACAAAACAAAGCTATTCCCTTTTTAACTAAGCTTTTTCAAATAACAACGCTATCTATTAATATACAATCTGCTCATAAGGAAATACCGCTAGGTGAAGCACTATGCATCAATGATCCTATTTTGTTTAAATTCATTTTAGAGCAAATGCCTGCGGGAGCTCTTAGCAATGATGAAACAATTTATGCTCTTTCTAAAGCACATAATAAAACACCGCAATTACACCCTGCTATTAAACAAATGCTCGTAGATACATTAAAACGTTAGAATCGATATTCGAATGCAAGGTTAAATGAAAAGCTTGGATCTGTACCAAGCAACGGTAATGCTTGTATTTCAGCCAAGAAATCTTCTTCATCTAGATTTTGAAGCAATTGCAATTGTATTCTGTTAACTGGTTCGCCACGCACATCGGTAAAATGAGCGCCTGGGACAAATCCAGAAAATACAAATGTTACCTTTAGTGCATCAAGCGGGAAGATATCAAGAAACGTATTAAATTCTGTGCCCAAGAAATTACGCGCAAAGCGATTAGGTGAAACTGTTTGTGTTGCTAAATCAAATGCACGTGTTGGCTTTTGTTGCCAATAAAATAAGATGTTCGGGCGCCAGTAGAATTTATTAGTCCATTTAGGTTTAACATGGAATCCGGTCCCACAATAAACAATGTTAGTAAATTCGCTCACCGTATCTGCAAAGAAACCGTTTTCAATAGCATCATTAGGCAATGATAATGGGCGAGTAATTTTGCGTTGACCAAGAACATATGCACTTTCTACGCGCTCGCCATTAAAAATTTCTTGTAACCCGATAAATCCATGAAAATGATGTTCTCCTGGAGAAGTTGGTGTTGAGCACACAGGGGCAGCTTTTGGATCATCGAAGTTAGAGCTAGGATTTTCGTCACCTGTTGCAATACCTGCAGCTACTGCAAATTGTATTTGCTTATCCAAAAACCAATATCCCGCATCAAATACTGCCATCCAACCCTTAT
This sequence comes from uncultured Pseudomonadota bacterium, assembly GCA_964548355.1. Classification (GTDB taxonomy): domain Bacteria; phylum Babelota; class Babeliae; order Babelales; family JABCYS01; genus CAZJQM01. Next base: position 6,515 of record CAZJQM010000027.1, on the reverse strand, counting down.
ATTCATTAATGAAAGGATTACTGAATCTATCTGAGGCATTAACTAATGTAGTACCAGGAATACCAATACCATTTTGGTTTTCATCTTCGATAGATGTGTTTATAGCTGCTTGATTTGCCTTAGTATCTAACGCATTTTTATTAGTACCCAATGCTGTATCAAATACTTTGCTATTAACATGGGTAACTGCCGCAGTAGTAGAATCAAGCTGAGAAATAATTTGGTTGCGATCCCAACCATGCACCGTCTGATGGCCAAGATTGTGCGCAAACTCAAAGCTTGCTTCTAATCCACGCCATGAATAATCAATATCAAATCCTACCGTACCAAGCTTGCTTGAGGCATCTGCAGGGAATTCAATGCGTTGCTCAGGAGCACTGTTATATAAAATATACGGTTCAAAATCTATCTTACCAAAGCGCTTGCTATCTAAAAGAACAGCTTGCAATCTTGTAGCAATCAACCAATTAACATCACCAAATCTACGTGCAGGATTATCTCTGCCTGCTTGCATTGGTGGCGTGCATCCAAATTTTTGGAAATAAACCGGATCTGAATTATTAGTTATGCTGTCACTTTTATTTTCAAAAATGGCACCATAAATATCGTAATCTAATTTACCTTTTACAATTTCACCATTTAACAAAATACCAGGTGCATATTGATCAACGGTATTTTCAGTAAAGAATCCAAGGAGTCCTGGATTAACCGCATATGCATCACCTAATGCGATACCGTGCCCAAGTCTGAAAGGAAAATATCCCAGAAGAAAATAATGTTTGTTTTCTGTTTCTGTTTCTAAAATCGCATTCCAACATGTCTTAAGCCATACTTCACGAATCCAAACCACATGCTTTCCTAAACCATGGCGATGTGCCCCAAAGCTTTCATCGACTTCGCGGATAGTTGCTTCAGATGTTGGAGCAATGCTTGCAGGATTTCCCCATACACCTTTATTACGAAGCGTAAATTTAAGCTCCGCTGCTTCATAGCCATAGCGCTCTTTACCATACAAACAATCACCGTTAACATCGATGGTGTGACGAATAAAAAATGTTTTATCTAAATCATTGCAAGAATTTAAAAATGTTTGATTCTTTCCAAAAAAACCTTCTGGTCTATATTTACCAGTAAGAATCAGTTCACCATCAGCTTTTTTTGCTATAAAAAAGGGAGCTCCTGGAACAAGAAGCTCTCTTTTGCTACGCACAGGAATTTTATCTTCTATTTTTTCATGTTCGGGAAAATTTTTAATCTGGCTTTGAGGCCCATTAAATTCAACCTCTTCCTCTTCCTCAATCAGCTCACCCTTTTCTTCCAGCAATTCTGATTGTTGTTCCTTGGTGAGCACTACAGGGCCTTCTTCATCGGCTACTGCAGGAGAAAGTACCGGTTTAATGGGAGCTTTTTCTTGTTGCTTAACAGTAGCGATAGCTCTTTGTTCTTGTAGCTGCTGATCTATAATAGCAACAGTATCAAGGTCGTCGTCTTGATCTAATTTAAATTCAAAATCTTCAGATTGATCTGGTTCTTCATGGCCGAGAAACAAAAGATCTTTTTCATCTTGTGGATCTAATGATTCACACCAGGTTAAGGGTGTTGATATGAGATAACTGATGATGAGTAATGCTATACGCAACTGCATGAACTTCCTTAAGGAATATCGAGGCATTTTCAAAACAAAAAGCTCCCCAAACTTTTGGAAAGCTCATTACTCATCTCTTTTTTTTGCTATTCTAATTATAAGAAAGTTACAAAAAAAGTATCGGTTTCTGCTTAATTGTCAAACTATTTCATCAATTTTGATGTCTGCAAAAGGATTAATTCAATGTCAGCAAAAAAACATACATTGCTCTTAGGCGCTCATGTGTCGATCGCAGGAGGCTTGGAAAATGCTATTACCCGAGGTGAATCAATTGGTTGTACCTGTATTCAAATTTTTACCAAAAGCAATCGTCAGTGGAATGCAAAAAAAATAACAAACGAACAAGCTGAACTGTTTAAGAAAACAGCACAAAGTTCCACTATCCCACTCTCGCGCATCATAACACACGCAAGCTATCTGATTAATATTGGATCTTCAAATGAAGCCCTTGCCCATAAATCAATTGCAGCGCTTGTTGATGAGCTTGAACGTTGTGATTTATTAGGTATCCCGTATCTCGTTTTACATCCAGGAGCTTCAGTTGATGCTTCTCTAGAAAAAACTCTTGAAAACATATCGAAATCTTTGGATATCGTTTTTAAACAATTTAAAGGCTCAACTCTATTGTTGCTCGAAACAATGTCGGGCCAAGGATCGGGTGTTTGTTATAAGCTTGAGCAGTTAGCCCAGATTATTAAAACATCTCACCACAAGGCACGTTTAGGTGTTTGCGTTGATACATGTCATATATTTGCAGCAGGCTATCATGTTGATACACCTGAAGGATATCAAGCATTCTGGCAGCAGTTTGATGATCTATTGGGACTCAATCACTTATATGCCATACATATAAATGATTCAAAAGGAGCCTGTGGTTCACGTATAGACAGACACGCAGACATTGGTAAGGGAGCTATGGGATTACCCTTTTTTACTATGCTTTTTAATGATAAGCGCTTTTTTGATATCCTCAAAACCCTTGAAACACCAGAAACAGACGACGTTATGAAAGACTATGCGCGCAACATGGAAATTATCAGGGGATTGATTTCGAAAGAAAGTAAAGCTGTTTTGCAGATGACGTGAGCGAGAAGGTTAAGAATCCCATGCAAGGCTGATATAACAAACGATGTCCTGAGATTCTTAACCTGTTACCCTCTCAACAAGCAGTGTAACCATACCACCAGGCACATTTCCTGGAAGGAGGTAGCACAAATTTCTTATAAGTATGTTCAAAAGACAATAAAAAATTTTTGCAAAAAAACGCAACAACGCGAATTTGCTCTACCAGAGCGCACTTTTTTAATTTATCGGCGCATTTTTAGGTAAAGTTATACAAATGCAACACATATTCTGATTGGAAAGAGGTTGATATGGTTTACTTCTTGAGCAATACAAGGAGCCATGCAACAAGATAGATGATTGCTAGAAAAACAAAGCCTGTAAATGAAATCTTATCGAGGATAAATAATACGACGGTTCCCAATAAAATACATGATAACGCTGCGACATAGAGCAGCACCTGATTCTTCGACCAACCACGTGCACGTAAATAAATAGAAAAATGATCAGGACTTCCGTGATAAAAAGGAATCCCTTTATAAGTTCTGACAATAATAAGAAATAAAACTTCGCATAAAGGAATGCCTAATATCATTGCAGGAGCGCAAAAACCATAAGGATTATAGGTACTCCAACTGAACAAAAAAGGCACTGATGCTAAAAAACCACCGATAAACAATGAACCAGCATCTCCCAAATAAATTGATGCAGGTGGTTTGTTATACCACAAAAATGCGACTAAAGGGCCAACAAACGAGCTGACTAGTAACATAACAGAGTCGTGCCCTAATAAAAAAGCAATAATACCAAACGAAATTGCAGAACATAGAGCTATAGTTGTTGCTAATCCATCCATAACATCAACCAAATTCATAGCATTAGTAATTGTCAGGATCCACAATAACGAAATAGGCAATGCTATCATATAATGATCATGGAAAAATTGTTCTTTGAGGTACAGCCCACCTTTAATAAAGCAAAATGCGGCCACTATTTGTCCAAAAAATTTTTGATACGGCTTAAGCATCACAAGATCATCAATGAGACCAATAAAAAGTAGGAGTGTTGAACCTACTAATAAAGAAAAGATGCTATTTTCAAGCGGGAAAACTAATGCTAATCCTGAAATGAAACCAATGTAGACAGCAACACCACCTAAATAAGGCGTTGTTTTTTCGTGAACCTTGATTCTACCATCAGGAACATCAACAACCCCTAATTTATGCGCAATCGTGCACAACAAAGGAACAAAGTAGAACGTAATAAGAAATGATATGATGAATGAAAATATGAGCTTTAATGCCACAATAGGCATAGCTTAGTGCCTCAAACTTTAGGAACTTCAATAAAGCATTCTACGCGATCATCTTCTTGCCATTCAGTAAAATTATCAACGATAAATCCACATTCAAATCCGGTATGGACTTCTTTTACGGATTTTTTATCACGCTGCAAGCTTCTAATTTTACCTTGGCCGACTTTTTCACGGCCACGCCAGATAACAACACTACATTCACGGGTTATACGCCCTTCTCTAACATAGCTACCAGCGATAACACCAAGTCCTTTAATATCAAATACTTTTCTTACGATCGCTTCACCAATCTTTTGTTTTATCATTACAACTTGCTTGCTACCTTCAATAAGAAGCTTCATTTCATCAAGCATTTTATAAATGATATCGAAGATCTGAATTGATACAGCATTCTTTTGCGCTGCTGAAAGTGCATTTGGTTCAGCTTTTACGTGTAGACCAAAAATAATAGAATCGGTATTTGCTGCCAATTCTATATCACTTTCAGTAATATTTCCTACACCTGAATGGACAACATAAATTTCTTTATCATGTTTTCCACCAAGGCCTGGTAGTGCATTAAGAAGGGCTTCCTTAGAAGCATTTCCATCTGCTTTAACAATGATATTAATAGTGTTCGTTTCAAATGATTTACGTGGCATTAATACGCGACGTTCGCCTTTTGATGCTTTAAACTCTCTATATTCTTTTTCTGTAACAACTTTTAATACGTCACCAACATTTGCCAAATCTTCAAATCCAGATATTTGTACGGGTATAGATGGTCCTGCTTCAGCAACACGTCTGCCAAATGAATCAACCATGCTATTGATCTTACCTTGCGTATCACCGCATACAAAGAAATCTCCCGTAACAACTCGACCTTCTTGGCAGATAACGGTAGCAACAGATCCGCGCCCTTTTTCCAATTTGGATTCAAGGATAATACCTTTGCCAGGTATTTGAGCATCGGCTTTGAGTTCCATAATTTGAGATTGCAACACTAAAATTTCGAGTAGTTGATCGACGCCTGTTCCTAGTTTTGCAGAAATAGGTACAAAAACTGATGATCCACCCCATTCTTCAGGCATAACATCGTATTGAGACAAATCACGTTTAACAACGTCAACACGCTGTGGATCAACTTTATCAATTTTATTTACCGCAACAATAATAGGTACATCTAAAGCCTTTGCAGCTTTTACAGCTTCAACGGTTTGTGGTTTAACAGAGTCATCTGCTGCAACAACAAGGACAGCTATGTCAGCAACTTTTATTCCGCGAATACGAATTTGTGAAAAAGCTTCATGACCAGGAGTGTCTAAAAACACAACGCCGCCATGTGCAGTATCAACTTCATATGCACCAAGATGTTGGGTAATGCCCCCTTTTTCTTTGGCAGCTACACGAGTTTTTCTAATGAAATCTAATAATGTGGTTTTACCATGGTCAACGTGTCCCATAACCACAACAACTGGCATGCGTTCTTGAGTACTTTCAGATACATTCGCAGCCTTTTTTTCAAGCTTTGTTTCTTTTTTAGGAGGGAAAATAATTTCAAGACCAAAATGGCGCGCAACATCAATAACAACTTTTTCTTGAAGCATCTGGTTTTTAGTAGTAACAATACCCTTTTTGAGCAAAACCAAAATAATTTCACCGGCAGGTTTTCTAAGTTTTTGTGCCAACTCATCAAGCAACATAGGCATAACAATAAGCTCTTTAGGCATTTGTTGTTGCGGTTGTTTTTCTTGCTCTACACGCGGAGCATTATATTGTTGTTGTCTATATGGCTGCGGTGTTGATGCTGGTTTATGGATAGCATGCTTTGGAGCTTGCTGTTGTGGAACTGGTGGTGTTACTTGAGGCTTTTGTGGAGCAACAATTTTTTCTTGAGGTTTTTCAGCTGGGGCTGCTTTTTGAGGAGCTGCAGCGACTGGTGCAACTTTTTTTGGAGTCTGGACTTGTTCTTGCACAGCCTGTTCCTTTTTTTGTACCAATTCTTTTTCCAAAAAGGCTAAGGCTTGGTCAGTGAGTACAGCCATATGAGTTGTTATTGGAAACCCACCCTTTTTAAGCGCATCTAATAGATCTTTATTAGAAATCCCTGACTTCTTTGAAAATTCGTATACACGCATATTTTATTACTCATGATTCTTAATCACGCTCAAGCTCATGTTCAGCAGATAAGTGATCTTCTTGTTCATCGTTATTTTGTGATGTTTCTTGTGCCATCAAATGAATATTAAGACCTGTAAGTTGCGAAGCTAGTTGGATATTTTGACCCATTCTACCTATCGCTAGAGATCTTTGATCTTCATCAAGCCAAACACGGGCATTGTTTTCATCAACAATCTCAACTCTACTAATATCAGCAGGTTTGAGTGCGTCGCGAACCAATGTTTCAAGATCATCGCTACCACTAATAACGTCAATCTTTTCATTGCTCAATTCTTTAAGAACTGGCTTAATTCGTACGCCGCCTACACCTACACAGTTGCCAACCGGGTCTAT
>CAZJQM010000026.1:0-8668 GCA_964548355.1 uncultured Pseudomonadota bacterium | reverse complement strand
CCCTATGATTGCATCGATTGGGAGCATCGATCAAGCAAGTGTTCTTAAACTTATAAGTTCTATAAGTTACTACATAACCGAAATCATTAAAAAAACATTTGGAACCGCTTCATTCACCTTATTTTCTCACAATAAAGATTCCGAGCATGCCCACAAGCAAAAAATATTTGGCACCATAACCCGCTCCCTCTATTATGTACTGACTACCATCTGCATTCTCATCGCACTCTATCACCGGCAATGCGTAGCACTTTTTTCACCAGAATGCGCTCAGGCAGATTGGACCGCTGCTTACATTTTTTTAATCATTCATTTTTCTGAATATTTTCTTCTTACTTACAAAAAGTTTTTTATGGCACATGAGCAAATGCATCGACTTACTTTTTTTAAATTCATAGATGTCTCACTCCTCATCCTCACTTTACAGTTTGCATCTTCAGCTTTTCTTATCACTACTATCGCCGCTTCACGACTCATTCTTATAAGTTTTTTTATCATGTATTCATATTGGGCCTGGAAGATTCATCCACTTTCACTATCACACAAATAACAATTCCCCCCATAAAATTTTATTACCACGAAAACAAATCGCCTTCCACAATCAATCATATTAAATGATTTCAACCACACTCATGCATTTATGGCCAAGCATCCATCTATTATATAGCGGCCATTTATATCATTGTTATCCCATTTACACATAAACTTATCTTATTATCACTTTTGAGCTTATTTTAATGAATAAATATTTTCTATCGCAATATTTACCAGCCTTTACACGGGTTTATCATCCCGATCTACCTATTAATTGACACCTCAAAAATTAACCCCATCTACCACATCCTGCAAGACCTCTTACATTTCTTGAGCCACAAATTTGTAAAAACCCAACTACCTCAGACTCCATCGATTATCGTCTACAAAATCACTCGTTGCATGTTCATTCTATTTACGCACATCACTCAATTTTTATTAATACAGTATTTGTAACAAATGCCTCTTAATATCTTCACCATCATCTTCATGAGCAATGTGTTACAAAAGCTCATTTTTCACCGCAATCTAACAACTCGACATAACAAAAATCACACGCATGAAAAAACCTTACAAAACAAGGAGCCTCGACGTCTGAGCTATCTCAGCATATCGAGGCTTGTGATTTGTGTCACAATGCACACTACAAAACTTGTGGTCAAGTAAATAGCTTCAAACACATCCCACTCATACCATTTCTAGTTTGAGCGGATCGTGTCTTGTGCATGTGCTAGAGTATACTATCGTGGGGATGTATTACATCATGAAGAAAGATATAAGGCTGAGGACACCAGCTACACCAAATACCATATCTATCATTTTCATTACTTGTTTATATTGTGAGAAGTAATCGAAGCCCATAGCTTTAGCACCGAGTCTGATTGAAGCAAGCGATGTTAAAAGCCACAGAGCTCGCATCATAAATATAGAGTCAAACATACATTCTCCTTTTTTAAAATAATACAATAACTATTTACAAGGTACTTTACTCCCACCACCAAAGTCAATATCCTTACCTCATTTACTTTTATATGAGAGGGTACATGGACATACATCATTTATTTGCGCAGTTCACTTCAGCCCTCTACTCTAATGCTCTTTTATATTTTGCGTATCGCGCCAGCTCTATGTTCATTACACTCTTTCTCTACCACAAGCTCTCTCCCCACGACTTCTCCTCCCACGCCAACATCCTCGCCACCATTTTTATTATCCTACTATGGTCCGACCCCGGCCTCCGTAAGTCTCTCCCACGCTTTGCCCCCTTATTTACCCGCAGTTCATCGGGCTATCTTTCATTTACCCGCATCATCCTCTTTGTTCAGTTTTTCATTCTATTTATCATAGTGCCGTTAGTTTCATACTCCACGTTATACATCCTCTATCACACATCGCCAGCATATTATCAGCATCTTATTTCATATCTTCATTCTATTTTCTATGATCAGTACCTTATATATATTTCATGCTTCCTATTTATCACGGAGGGCATCATCGCCATTCTTCGTCTTATTTTTTATTCCCGCTTTTGGCACCACCCGTTTAATGCTCTCTCTCTTATCACTATGTCTGCCCATACGTTCGCTGACCTTATTATTATCACACTCATCTCATCATCATATGGCATACTTATTGGCATATTACTTTCCCGCACATTGAGCGGCATAGCACTTATCATTCTCGCCATCAGGCATCTTGCTACCATAGATCATACACTATCATTAGATTTAGCACCCACTCCCTGGCGGCCATTTATTAAGCATTCATGCATCATGTGGTTGTATACCACACTTAAAAGTTTATCCGAGAGAAATTTCCTTCTACCAATATGTACGTATACACTAGGTGCCCAAGCAGCAAACATGTTTAAGGTAGCTCATGATGGGGCATTACTTTTTGAACGCACCATTATCAAAACCATTGGTCATACTGATACCAGTTTATTAGCACATGTAGAATCAGAAGTTGATATGGATAGTGAAAAGGGAAAAGGAATGCAAGCTTTGGTGTTTGAAAAACTAGTACGCAAGATAGCGGCACTCAGCATTCCCCTTTTTGGAATTTTAATGTTTTTTGTTGTTCATGGATCTTTCAAGTTATATGGCAGTGAGATTTTTCATATTTTTTTAATATTAGCTATTTCATACTTAATCGAAGTTTTGTTATCTCCGTACGAGCGTATATTAGAGGTTAAGTTACGGTATGGGTTATTATTATTAAGTTATATGCCTTATATTATAGTTCTTACTATTCTCCTATTACGTATTTCGTTGATTGGTTTAGGTAACTTTGTTCTGATGTTGCAGGGCGTGCGGTTGGTTAGTTCATGTCTTATGGTTATGTGCGCGCGCGGGCATTATGGTGTACGGTTTCCGTGGGGGTTTGCAAGTGTGATGATAGGTGTTACTTCAGCATGTTCATTTCTATGTTCGTTATCATTCAGAATTATTAAAGGACTCCCAGCTGTAGTGAAACGTAAGCTGGGATAAACTTCTTTATATTATCTGAATATTTATCTGATTTATGCTATCTGATTAATCACTCTCATTCCACATTACTAGCTCATTATTACTCGCTCATTCCGTATTCCGCATTATTATTCCGCATTATTATTATTCCGCATTATTATTATTATTCCGCATTCCGTACTCATTCCGTATTCCGCATTCCATATTTCTTTATTTCTTTGTTTATCTTTCCATCATTACCCTCTAATCATTGATTTAATCCCTTCTTTCATTCCTTACTTCCTTACTTCCTTTCTTTCACTTCTTCTCTTTCATTACTTCAAACCTCAAATTTCTCTCAAATCTCAAACGGAGGCGATACCGCCAGCCTTCGTCCCGGCCCCCAGGCCAAAAGGCTCGGCGGGGGAGACGGAGTGGGTCGCGCCGCCCACACGGCGAGGTTATCCCATGGGACGACACAGGCCACACAACATGCGAAAGGCATAATACGCCAGATGCGACAAAGACATAATATTTAAAAACTATGATTATAAATCAGAGACAATGCCCTATAATAAAAGAAAATAATAACAATAAACACCGTTGCAATTATCCGACATATATCCATGGTCATGTAAAAAATAAAGCGCACACCTCGTGGCATGCGCCTCATCATTAAGAATATCATTCAATATTAATTATAAAGACTGGGCAGTTGCAAAAATTGCTTGAGTAAAGAAAGCATTGAGCGCTGCAATAGCTCGCCAATTATATAAGATATGGGCGACATCCAAACAATTTTTACCATTATATGTCACACATGCAAGAACAGGTTCGACCGTCAATAAAGCTTTAATCATCGCATCATCATTCTCTTGTATAGCTTTTAAAAATAATCCAGACATGAGTACAAGGTCTTTTGCCTTAGAACGAGTTGCAAATTGCATCAAGACCTCGCCTGTATAATCAGGAGCTATCATCTCAACACCGTAATTACAAAACAGTCTGATGACTTCAGAAAAGCAGTGTAGGTTATCGTAAAAGCCGGAGCATAATAGCCACATAATAGTGCGGCCCTGATTATTTTTAACATTAACATTAAGCCCATACTTCTTAAGCAGCTTAATAAGATCTATAAGCTCATCGCCCTTCAAATAATCAAGGTGAAAAAGAACGGTATCGCCATTTGAATCAGTCATATTAGGATCAGCGCCCTGCTCGAGAAGTAGTTGCACCAGATCAAGTCGGCTTGCCCCCGCTGCAGCCATAAGTGGCGTCAATCCTCCCACCTCACAGCGCTGATTAAGATCTATGTCCCCTCTGTGGATGAGCTTGAGCGCTTGCGTAAAATTTCTCCTAAACAGAGCACGCATGAGATCTTCATAATCACCTGCGCAAGCATAGCCACTGCACATGAGCAACCCTACAAGAATACCCCTTTTCATATTCTTATCCCCCTAACCCTACTCGATTCCCTATTATTCAATAATAAGAGTACCTCATCACAAAGAACAATGGTTAAAGAATATTTTAATTACACCCATATTTACAAATATCAGAGTTGTGCTTACAGACATACGTAATTTTATATAAGGTTGAGTCTATTAATGTAGATTATTTAAATCAAGAATTGACATTTTCTAAATTATTACTTAAATAATAGACGTAAAACAATGTTATACAAAGCACATTTTTCAAATATTTAAAAAGGAACATCTATGGGTAAAATAATCGGCATAGATCTTGGTACTACCAATTCGGTTGTAGCATTTATGGAAGGCACCACGCCTAAAGTTATTCCTAATACCGAAGGAAGCAACACAACCCCTTCTGTTGTAGGCTTTACCAAAGACGGCAAACGGTTAGTTGGCGTATTGGCCAAAAGACAAGCGGTAACCAATCCTGAAAATACTATATTTTCTGCCAAACGCTTCATCGGCCGTAAATATGATGAATCACAAGAAGATATCAAGCATATGCCTTACAAGTTAGTCAAGCGACCAAATGGTGATATTGCTATAGTTGCTCAAGGCAAAGAATACACACCACAAGAAATCTCAGCCGCCGTATTAAGTTACCTTAAACAAGTAGCTGAAGGCTATTTGGGAGAAACAGTGAGCGAAGCAGTTATCACTGTACCCGCTTATTTTAATGACTCTCAACGTCAAGCAACTAAAGAAGCTGGGCAAATTGCCGGCCTCGAAGTTAAACGTATCATCAATGAACCGACTGCCGCTGCACTCGCTTACGGTATGGATAAAAAGAAAAACGGTGTCATTGCAGTATTTGACTGTGGTGGCGGAACATTTGATATTTCGGTTCTGGAAATTTTCGATGGCGTTATCGAAGTACGAGCAACTAATGGTGATACACATTTAGGTGGTGATGATATCGATCAACGCATTGTAAGTTATGTTGTAGAAGAATTCAAAAGAGAACAAGGCATTGATCTCTTTAAAGATAAAATGGCATTACAACGCTTACGCGAAGCTGCTGAAAAAGCAAAGATCGAACTTTCTACATTATTAGAAACTGAAATCAATTTGCCTTACATCACTGCAGATGCTTCTGGCCCAAAACATTTAACCATTAAATTGTCACGCTCAAAACTTGAATCATTGTGCGCAGATATTTTCGACAGACTATTACAGCCTTGCAAGAAAGCTATTGCAGATGCTGGTATTGCGGTAGATAAGATCGATGAAGTTATTCTTGTTGGGGGTTCTACTCGTATGCCAAAAGTACAAGAGCTTGTTAAAAAATATTTTGGCAAAGAACCAAACAAATCAGTAAACCCTGATGAAGTTGTAGCTCTAGGTGCTGCAATTCAAGGTGGCGTATTAGCTGGTCACGTCAAAGACATTCTCTTGCTCGATGTTACTCCCCTTTCATTAGGCATCGAAACATTAGGTGGTGTAACAACCAAGTTAATCGAACGCAATACAACGATTCCAACACGCAAATCACAAGTTTTCTCTACTGCAGAAAATAATCAAACTGCTGTAGATATTCGTGTGGTTCAAGGTGAACGTGAATTTGCAAAAGATAATAAGTTGCTCGGACAATTCAGACTTGAAGGTATTCCAGCTGCACCACGCGGTGTACCGCAAGTTGAAGTAACATTTGATATCGATGCTAACGGTATCGTTAATGTTTCTGCAAAAGATAAAGCTACTAACAAAGAGCAGAAGATAACGATCACCAGCAGTAGCGGATTGACCAAAGATGAAATCGAACGCATGGTACAAGAAGCCAAATCTCATGAAGCTGAAGATAAAAAAGCTCTTGAACTCGTTGAAAAAAGAAATCGTCTTGATGGCTTGATTGCTGATATTGAAAAAACGTTACGCGAAAACAAAGAGAAGATATCTGCTGAAGATGCATCTGCATTGGAAGCTGCTCTGGAAAAAGCAAAACAAACTCTTAAAGATCATGCAAACTCTGCTGATGAATTGCAAAAAGCTACTGACGAGCTTATGCAAGCATCTCACAAAGTTGCTGAACAATTGTATAAGCAATCTGGTGGACAATCTGACTCTGATAAAAGTGGTGGACAAGGTCCAAACGACCAAGGTCCGATAGACACTGAAATTAGTGAGTAAAGCACAAGGCCCGGAAGTTTTTCCGGGCCTTTTTTATGCAGGAAATAATTTGCTCATCGCTATAAGTTGCTCACCCAGTGCATGACGCAGAAGATCATATCCTGTTACTATCAAAACTTCTGCTTTTTGATTTTCCTTATCAGATGATTTGATATTTTTAGTATCAGATAATGCATCAATTCTACCAACTGCTATGGCCTGACTTAAACTTTCTCTTGTGCGCCACGGTTGATCAGAAAAATTTTTTGCAACATTTTGATCAAGCAATATAAGAGCATTTTTAAAGGTTGCATATGAATTCCCAAGAGCCATTTTCGTTGAGCTATTCGATGCAGGTGTTTCTTTAAGCGCTTGTTCTGCTACCAATAGATAATTAAGTAATTTATTAAGCTGTGGAATAGCATTTGCAAAACTACGAGCAGGTTCCCACTCGGTTGGCCTTTGATCGAGATAAAGCTGAACCTGATCTGCTACTTTAATACATTCATCAATTGCAGATTTTTTAATTGACCCTAGCATAGTTGTAACACCATCAGGAAATTGCGATCTATATAGTTGATCTAACGTTGCTAAGCGTTCTTTTACTACTGACGACGGCAATGGTGTAGAAAGCATACGCTCATCATAAGCAGCAAGCAATTTATCATACATATCTGAAAGTTGTTGAGCATTAGACATGAGAGCTTGTTTTTTTTCATCACTTAACGGTTCTTTTTTGATTAATAATTCATTACCGGGTTTTACAGTTGCCAACTCACCTTGATCATTAAAATATTTTTTTAAACCAAAACTATCGCATAACGCTATTGATTGATAAAATGCATCTTTTGCAGCAGACAAACTGTTAAATTTTTTTTTAATAATAGTATCATTCAAACTATCAATATATTGTCCAAGTGCTAAAACATCAGCACCAAGCACATATGCAAATGGCCCTCCTGCAGGCGCATGCCCCGTAAATGCTGAAAATTTCACTTCTTCCATCGTGGAAGGAACTTGGGATACTGGTAATTTTTTATAATCAGAAGAAGTTAAAATACGCGTTTGTTTTTTTGCATCACGTTTTTCAGAAAGCTCTTTCCTTTCCGTGCGTGTTAGTAAATTTCTTGATGATTTTTGTGCTTGAATATCTTTTTGTAAAACTTCAGTTTGGTATAGCGCGCTTGAATATTGAGCCTGCGATTGCTCAAATTTTTCTTTTGTACGATCTGGCTCATATGGAGCCTGCTGGCCAGCACTACGCTCTGAACTCCTTACATCTGGTCGAGCTTGATATCGTTCCATAGGAAAGCCAGCTTCTCCGGCATGTATCATGCCTGTGATTAATACCAGCATACAGACATTCTTCATGCTACCCCTCTTTTAAAAAGAGCTGGCGGGTTGCCGCCAGCCTGTAAACAGTTAATTATCTGCTTTTCATGTCGCAACGGCAAAACATACCATGCATAAGCATCATTGCTAAGCAATATGCACCAGATAAACCAACAAGATATTTGATATACATAGGTGCATTTGATGTCATCATTGAAGGCATCATAAAGAAATCCCAATAACCAGCAGCTGCTAAACCGGCATTGATCGCAAACAAGTAGACAAGTAATTTTGCTGCTTTGGTAACCCATCCTAGCATTCCAGAACATCCACACATAGACTCTCCTTATTTTGAAAATAAATAATGATGAAATTAAACGGATAGTATGAACATACATAAATACAGTTATGCTGCCAATATTTTGACAAAAATTAGAGCAGAAAAAGCATTGGCTGATATTTTATGCTTGTGGTTTCATTTGCTTGAGAGCAGTATCATAATTTTGTATTTGCACATCAGTCATATCACTAATATCACCTAAAACATGTGATACATAGTTTTGCATTTCCGGAATCCCCTCAAATTTCTTTTTATAATCTGATTTGCTTACAAGTGTAAATACAGATTTGACAGCATCTGGTCCTTGGCTAAAAGCATTAAAAAGTTCTCTATCTTGTAAAGTGATGGTCAAATTACTAAATTGACGAGCGGCTTGTTTACTTTTTTTTATTTGATCCAGTATTTCCTTATAACGCGTAGGATCGGTAACCTTG
>CAZJQM010000025.1:0-8770 GCA_964548355.1 uncultured Pseudomonadota bacterium | reverse complement strand
TCTAGTGGTTAGGACATCGCCCTTTCACGGCGAAAACAAGGGTTCGACTCCCTTTGGGGACGCCAAAAAAGCACTGAGCTAGTTGCTTGTGCACATTGGCTTCTTATTATTGCGTTATTTATCGTTCTACAAAAACTTTTCAGCTTTTTTGGCGCCCCGACTTGCGGGTGGCTTCGCATCCTCGGTTGGGGGACGCCCAATGTTCTCTATGCGGTGTTTGATTTTCTGATAAATTTATTTAGCTTTTACTGTTCTGTAACTTTAATAGAAAGTATAAACGAGAGGGATTATGGGACTAGAAAATTTCTGGCAAATCGACGAAGATACACCTGGCTTCATAGAAGGTGATTTTCAAGTAGTTTACGGACCCTTTTCCAATAAAGGTAACAGCTCCTTTAGAGGAAAGGCCTATGATGACATCATCGAACCCATCACCGGAGTTAGCCTCTACGAAGACAAAATTGAGATAGAGACTATTCGCAAAATGAACGAAAAGATCCAAGAGTGCTCGTGTGAAAAAGCAAGAGAATTGGCTGGCTACGACCTCAAAGAGAAAGAATGGAAGGATTTCCAAAAGATGTGGGACGCTCATACCAAGACTGGCCATTATCTCATTAGTTGGTATTGAGATTAGAACCATTCGGTTGATATTTTTTAGCAGATTCCAAACAATTATTTCTTTTCTTCTTTTAAGCTATTGATATACAATTCTTAAACTAGATTCTCAACGATTAGGAAGGCTATGGTAAAAAAAATAACTAAGAAAAAAGATGGCATAACACTTACAATTGATAAGGCAATAGTAGATGCCTTAGGTATAAATCAAAAATCTGCGCTCGAGATGGTAGTAGTAGATGACATGCTTATTGTAAAGCCCAAAAGCAAAAAAGCTGCTGAAAAAAGAAAAGCTAAAAATAGCAAAGTTACCGAACATCTCATGAAAAAATATGAGCCTGTTTTAAAAAAGCTAGCTAAGACATGAAGCCATATCTTTTTATTATTTTCATGAGTTCTGCAGATGTGCTTCGAATTCATGAAATGGTTATTAATGAATTTGGTGGTCGGGGAGGTATCCATAGCTTAGGGTTACTTGACTCAGCTGTTTATCATCCATGGATGATAATCGAATTTGGTACAGACGAAGAACAAAGGATCCATAATTTAGCGGCTGCTTATTTTTTCCATATCATAAAAAATCATCCATTTATAGATGGCAATAAACGAACAGGTTTACTTACTTCTATAGAGTTTATGTATATCAATGGGTATGAGCTTGATGGGGAATTTGATGATTTATACCAACTAGCAGTAGAAACAGCCGCATCACATGTGAAGGAAGCAGAAATAGCTGCTTTTTTTAAAAAAGTGATAAAAAAAATTTAATAAACTTTTTCGTTAGGAAATTCATATGACAATAATGGCCCTATTCCTTGCGTTACTGACGAGCAATGCGATTGCTCAATCGATAGATGAGCTTCCTTTATATAAAGAAACCAGCCACTTTAAACTATACTGTACGCCAGTCGATCAGGCTGTGAGCGATGATATGCTCAACCACTTGGATATTTTATTTGAAAAATTGTCGAAAGAATTTGATCACAATTACGATGCAAAAATTTCTTTGTATGTATACGAAGATCTCAGATCTTTTCATCAGGCTATTGATCGTCCAGATGCTGCGGATTGGAGTGCTAGCTATGTTAATGTGGGTGTCCTTAAGACTGTTTCTCCCAATAATCCTGGGCCAATTCATAACTATAATAGTGTAATGAAGTCAAATGAGCTTGGATTGGTTGCTGTTTTTATTTATAACAAATATCCAAAACATGGCCTTATTCCACGTTGGTTGCATCAAGGAGTCAGTTTGTATAAAGCTAATTACTTTTCAAATACAACTCTCCGTTCATTGAACAAAAACATGGATGCCTTGCCTACACTTGAACAATTAGAATCTATTAACAAAGAAGATGATGTTGCATTTAATAATGCTAATGGATTTATTATTTCTCAGGCATTAGTCCAACTTATCTACGAACAATGGGGATGGAATTCAATTCTTGCATTACTCGAAGACTATTCTAAATTTGAAGAAGTTTTAAAAGTAAGTAAAAAAGATTTTTATGCACAATGGATAGAATTCATTCAACAATATAAGGAATAGCCGCATCTTGTCTTATGTGCTAAGTTGTTACTACAAAATGTCTTCAAATTAAAAAAGGATGAAGCATGAAGTATACAAAAGCAATAATATGCTTAGCTGTTATAAGCATTATGGTGTTAACAAATATGCAAATACATGCGATTAAGGCATCAAGTCTTATTAAGATAAAACATGTACAAGATATCCCGGAAACATATCGCGATACGCCGATAGAAAAACTTTTAAAATATCAAAATCTTAAGTCTCCACTTACTAAAACTGATAAAGCCGAACTGCTTATTGGTATGTGTATGGATAATCGCAAACAATTGCATATACCAGATAACTTTGCGTTTATCATTCGTTCCCCCGGTGCAAATTTAGAATTTAGCCATTTCCCTATTTCGTATGTAATCGGAGTTGTTGGTGTTAAATATATAGCAATTATTGGTCATGATGATTGTGCCATGGTAAATCTTGAATCAAAAAAAGATCGCTACATAGATGGTCTTGTAAAAAATGCAGAATGGTCAGCAAGCAAAGCTGCACAAAGTTTTGCTAAGAACGAACCGATTTTCGAAATTCATGATGAAGTTGAATTTATTCTTGAGCAAACTCACTTATTGCGTAAGATTTTTCCAACCGTTACCATTGTTCCGATGATATACAAAGTAAAAGAAAATTTATTGTATCTCATTAAAGAGTGAATTTAAAAAATACCACACGCAATCACTAACAATTGATTCAAAATAGCTTACATACACAAGACAAGTGTTTAATTCTGCATTATTATTGGTTCTGCCTTGGTTTTAATCAGTTCTTAATATGGAGTAGGTGTGATGATAAATTCTCTTATAATTCTTATATCTCTTATGATATCAGTTCCTTCAAGTGCGATGGAAACCAAGGGGGTAGCTAAGATAACGAGACCATCAAGACCAGCTATGTCCGTCTGGGATTCAAACTTTATTAAATTGTTAGAGTCGCATAAGGGTATTGCAAAAGAGCAATTTATAAATCTTGAAACCTGCCTGCTTGCACCATTATGGGAAGCCAATAAGTCAAGAATGGATCAAGCGCGGTTAGCTAAATTAATCTATACCATTATTCCCCTAGTAAGACATAGGCTTGGATGCGCAGAGTGTCTAGGAAATACACTCATGCAGCTGATTGCAGCAAGCGGCAATGGTAATTTAATAGATGAAATTTTAAAAATTCATGAACAAAGTGGAAGAACAGACATTGATCTTGTAAATATTTGTGGGCTGGATGGAGCAACGCCGATGCATTTTGCTGTTGGAAACGGTGTCCGTAATGATAATATTCCTGCAGAAAAGGGCGATTTGGGCATGGTTACAATACTGCTTAGACATGGAGCAAATCTGTCTATAAGAGACAATGAATATAAACTTACACCTTTTGGACATGCTTTATTGTCGCGCAGAGAAGAAGGTCAAGGAATAGCTGATTATTTGAGTTGCTTGCCCATAGTAAAAAGTGATAACAGCGTATTTGAATATGTCAAAGCTGACTTGGACAGATATCTTCCAACACCAGGGATGTATCCAGCACTTGAAAAATTTTGTAAAGGTTCTGGAAGCATCAATGGGTATGCCATTCTTTATAAGCGCCTTACAGGAAAAGAATATGATGGGATTCTTCCTGAAGAAGATGTTGATTAGGTGCAACAATTAAAATTATTAAATCAAAAAAATCTACAAACATGTCATATGGAGTTAGCTATGTTAAATAATCTCATTATTCTCACAAGTTTATTTGTTTCGTTGTCATCTCTTGCGATGGACAATGACAATCAAGGTTCAAATAATAACAATTCAAATGTTCTTCAAACTCTTCAAGATAATGCTAATTTTAGTTGGGATGCGTTATTTAAATTACCATTTAATCGTCATGGTAGAATTAATTCTAATGCAGAATTTGCAGCTATGTCTGAGTGTTTGATTGCACCTTTATGGAACGCAGAGCGAGCACAAGGCGACATCAAAGCATTAGCCGAATTTATATATTTTTCATTACCTGCTGTAAATCATCGAGCTGATTGTGAACAGTGTTTAGGTAACTCATATATCCATCTTTTAGCTGCTAGTGGGAATGAGCGATTGGTACAAGAAGTTTTACAACTTTGGGCATTATCTGAAAGGCCAAATAAAGTTGATCTTAGGGATATCGAAGGGTTTTATAAGCAAACACCTCTGCATTTTATTATCGGTGATGAAGATAAGTATCCTGGACGATCCAAAGGAAATTTACAAATGTTACAGCTTTTTCTTGATCATGGCGCTAGCCATTTAGCTAAAGAAAATAGTTATGAACTAACGCCTTTAGGTCTTGCATTATTGTCACGACGCAAGCAATGTGGAAAAATGGCTGAATATTTACTCACATTGGAAGGATCATTCGGAGATGATAGTGTGTTTCAATACCTCGCAGTGCAATATGCGGAAGGTTCTAGGCTTGCAAAAGGGACTTATCCGATCTTAGAAAAACACTATGGTGGCCATGGGGCAATTTGTGAGCGTATTCAAAGAGATGCAAGTTATAGTGGGGAAGTTCCTAGTTCAGATATTAGTGAAACAGAATAACTTCATTTTAAACTGGATAAGTTTCCATAGCTTTGATGGGCAAGGTTTTACCTTAGATATCCTTGTTCTAAGGGCATTCTTGCCCATTATGCTTTTGACAAAGATAAGTCCAATGGTAGTTTTAAGCTAAATATCTTTATATGTGAGGTGTTTCATGCTTAGAAAAAGCTTATTTTTATCACTTTTTCTTTCCTTTTCATTATTTGGTTCTGATTATCTAGAAAATGTCTTTGCTCAACCTCAGCAACGTACGCGCATTGCTTCGTTTATTGATAACGTATTGCGCCAGGTCCCTTCAGAAAGATTCTTAGAAATGGTTGATAATTCAGGGAAATCTCCCAATTTGTGTGATGCTGCTTTTTATGAATATATGCGCAAGAACTTTCCTTCTATTAAAAATAGGTTTGCTATAAGAAATGTTCTTAAATTAGTGAGTTTTCAAAAAAATCTACTTGCAGGTCAGATTAATCAACTTATTGATGCAAACTATGCAATTAATAACTGTCTTGAAATAGGTACTCCAGGTACTTATATGGAATGTTTGAAACCACGCATATCAGGGAATATTTACGTGGTTAATGATCAGCCTAAATATTCTGATCGTTTACAGGCATATTCCTTCAACGTCAGAAAAGGGTTTAAGGGCTATGACAAGTTCGTTAAACTCAATAATTATGAGCCAATAGATAGCTCAATTGCTGACAATAGTCTCGATCTTGTTATCTGCTTTATAGGCTTACACCATATCCCTGCAGAAAAGTTAGATGCGTTTGTACATTCTATTCGCCGCGTATTACGCCCCGGCGGTGTTTTCTTATTGCGCGAACATGATGCATCTTAACAAGAATTATTTGAAATTGCCTATGCCGCACATAGTGTTTTTAACGTTGTAATACCTTATGAAACAGTTGAAACGGAAATGAAAGAGATTCGTAACTTCAAGCCTCTTGCTCAATGGATTGAATTATTGGAGACTGTAGGTTTTGAAATTTCGTCTGAGCGCCTTTTGCAAGAAGGTGACTCTTCTATGAATACCATGATCAAATGTACTAAAAAGTGTATTACACAATCAGAGCAAGAATTCTGCGCTGTTTTAGACGTTAATAAGACTCATAAAGATTATCATCGTGATCCGGTCCAAAAATATTTAACTATTCCTGAATGGAATAACGTTGATGCTGCTCAGCATTACGGCCAATTCATCGAACACACACCATTTTATGAATTCCCTTATGTCGGCCATATTTCATCTTTTTGGAAAGCGTTTGCACAATCTTGGCGTTGTGCGGCACAAGAAAAGGGCGGTCATTTAAAACTTCTTCTTTCTCCTAGTATCCTGTTCAACTACACGCTTATGAATTTATTTGTAGGTGTGAGCTCAACGGTTGAATACAGTTTGAAAGCAATTATTTCATGGCCTATACGAGCAATGCTTTCAGGTGTTGAAGCATCTACATTACTTGTCCTTGTAAATGATCCAAGTAATGAAATTGCAGCTCTTGATCCATCAATAGTTGTGCAAAAGCAGTACACTGAAGGCATTAAATTAGTTGAAATGCCGCGCTATATTAAATTTAGAAATGTAGTTAAAAAAATGATGAACAGCTCGATTTCATTTATTGAGATAGCAGGCAATGATCATATTTTATGCAAAGTTCGTAGTGCTGAACCTTTAGAATTGAAAAACTCATGGCAACAAAAATTTACATGGACGATGCCTACGCAGCAAGAGTATACCTACGCTGCAGTCAATGTACCTGTGAAAGAATTAGTAGAATTTATTAAATCAGTACAAGCCCAAAAGGGTGAAGTGTTATACATCCATGATTTTTAACAGATCTGTATTTAATGGAGAAACTTTTATATGAATCCAATACTTAATCTTATTTTTGCCGTATCGTTAACTTTGTCTCAAGGTATTCATACTATTATGACTACGTTGGGCTTGCGTGCACCAGCGGTTGTAAAAACAGAACAGGTTGTTGTACGCCGCCAATATCCGCAAATTCCTGTAGAGAAAATGCACAATGCATTATTCGATCTCTACTTTCCAGAAAGTAGTTTGCTGAGCACCACTGAAAAGAAAAAACGTTTAGAGTGGAAATATGCATTGTGGTTGTATGTTAAAACTAATCCCGAACTTTTATATTTATTTAATCTTCTACAGCCATCTTCAGGCTTCTTGCCCGATGATATTTTAGAATCCTTTGCTGATATTATTGAAAAGGGTCCTGAAAATATTGATGCTGCACGATTGAAACAATTGCAGTATGCACTCAGACGCCACCCAGATAATAATGTGCGTCAGGTAGCTTCTACATTACGCAAAATCTACAGCTATTTAAGTTATTCAAGTCCACTAACTTCAAAATTATCAAGCTATGCACAAATAGCTGAAGAAATTAATAAAGTTGAATTAGCATTACCTGCAACCAAGCTTATCTTGGATCAGAATGTAATTAAGCATACTGAAGGTAACATCGATTACTTGATTGTTGGTTCAGGCCCTGCTGGTAGTTTGATAGCACATGAACTTGTACGTCATAAACCAGGTTGCCGCGTTGTACTTATCGATGCTGGTTCATTGGTAAAGCCAGGAAGTATTGTGACTGAATCTGCGTCTGACTTGATGGAATCACGCAATATGCGTACTAACATTACCGGTGGTATTGCTTTACGTAATGGGCATGCAATTGGTGGTGGTACTACCGTAAACCTTGATTTAGCCTTTTCACCATTATTGCCGCAAATTAAAGCACAGCTTCAAGGTTGGATTGATGCAGGAGCTCTTGATGCTCAATTAGTGCACGGCACACATGATTGGCAAAAAATTCAGGATGCGTACACATGGGTTACTCAACACGTTGGAACTCGTTGTGTAGAACAATCAGAAATCAATGCGAATAACGAAATTTTGCTTAAGGCAACGCCGTGTGCAACTACGTATAATCTTAATGCTCGTCGTCCTCTTAACGATACTGATAAGCGTTTAAAAATATCTGCTGTCGATGCGTTTATTATGCCTGCTCTTCGTGGTGGTGCAGAATATAAAGGCTCATTGAGTATTATCCCTGATGTTAAAGTTAATAAACTAATCATTGATGAACAGCACAGTGAAAAGCGTGCTTGTGGTATTGAAATTACCTTCCAGCAATCCTTGGATAAATCATATATTGCTCAAGACATTAATAACTTTGGCGCTTCAGCTGGAACAATTGCAACTATCAAAGCAGAAAATATTATTCTTTCTGCAGGTACATTAGGTTCTGCAGAAATCCTTCTACGTTCAGATATTAAGAATGATTGTGTTGGTAGAGGTATTGTACTGCATCCTTCTATGGGTATGTACGGAAGATTCAATAATGAGATTGACGTATTAAAAGGTCTTTCAGCATCGGTGTATGCTGCATCAGAAGAAGTATCAGATAAATATTTTTATGAATCTATGTCTGCTGATCCAGCATTTATAGCATTGATTAATCCAGGATCTGGCCAACAGATTCTTGATATTATCCGTGACGTTAAATTCTTGGGTGGTTTTGGTATCATGTTGATCGACTCGGTCAATTCGGATAACCAGATCTATATAGACCAAAATGGCAAAGTGCAAGTTCATTATACTATTAATGAACAAGATGCTGTCCGCTTTAGAAAAGGTTTAACACGTGGTCTTGAAATGTTGTTCGAACAAGGTGCTTATGAAGTACACTTGCCAACGTCTGAAGGTATTCTTTCTGAAGATGAAGAATATGTTCCATTTACTTCTAAAGATCAAGTAGCACCAGCAATTGCACGTTTACAGTTTATTGAAAACCAAAACTTTATTTCTTCTGCGCATATGCAAGGAAGTAATAAGATGGGTAGCAACTGTGAATCATCAGTAGTATCTACAAACTTTAAAGTCTGGGATAAAATAAACAACAAAGAATTTAGCAATCTCTATGTGTGCGATAGCAGTATTTTCCCAACATCAGTTGGTGCAAATCCTATGCAGTCTATATATACGTTTGCAAAATTATTTATTGAT
>CAZJQM010000024.1:0-8877 GCA_964548355.1 uncultured Pseudomonadota bacterium | reverse complement strand
AAAAATATGCTTCTATTATTAAAAATCTCTATATCGACAAAAATTATCATTTTGCAGAAGTTACTCCACGGATGGAAATCAATGATGATAAAGCCACTATCATTTTTGACATTCAAGAAAATAAGCCTTCTGTCGTTAAACAAATATTCTTTGAAGGCAATAAGCATATTAGTGCAAAAAAAATCAGAGAAGTAATGTTTACCCGTGAAGATTGGATATTAGGGACTTTGGACAGCTCTGGAACATATCATCCTGATGCTATTGAGCGTGATCGCTACATGATTGAAACATTATATAAAAACAATGGATATCTGACAGCACGAGTTACCGATGTAGATGTTGATATGCGTCCAAATTCTAAAAATTTCTACATCACCTTCCATATTGATGAAGGCCCACAATTCACTGTTACTGATGTTAAAGTTCCGGGTAATCACATTATGCAAGAAGATGACTTATTGCGCATTTTACCAATAAGGCAAGGCACTCTGTATTCTCATAGCAAAGTACAAAAATCACTCGAGCTCTTAAGAACACTTTGGGGTGAGCATGGTTATATTTATGCGGATGTTGAACCGTCTATTCAACCTGATGAAGATAAAAAAACAGTTACTATTGCCTTTTATACTGAGCTGGGTAATAAAGTTCGCTTAAATCGTATCAATATTGTGGGCAATAAAAAAAGCCGCGACACAATCATACGTCGTCAGCTTGTGCTCGATGAAGGCGATCTATTAACCACGCAAAAAATGGATTTTTCAAAAAGCCGTGTTGAACTCCTTGGCTATTTTGATAAACGCGATGGTGTTAACTGGAAAATCAATCGTGTTTCAGATGATGTATGTAACTTAGATCTCATATTAAAAGAAGTGAGAACAGGGACCGCCAACTTGCAAGTGGGAGCAGGCGGTAATGTCATGGATATCACAGATCCTACCAAAGCGTTGAGCATAACCTTTGGATTTGCTGATACCAACTTTATGGGATATGGCGTTCATTATGATATTGGTATGATGCTTTCAAGCCAAGAAATAAGCGGCCATGTTAATCTCGTTGACCCATGGCTATTCAACAAACCTATTTCTGGAGCAGTAAATATTTTTGCAAGCCGTGTCAGTTATGAAGATCTGCGTTCGGTAGCACAGCAAGTAAGTGAACGTAGAGTCGGTGGTTCTGGTGGTCTTGGATTCTTTGTAGCCCATCCACTTGATAGCCATGTTCAATTTTTTGTTGGCGCAGAAGGTATCTCATACGGAAATAATGCACCTAAAGCTGCTAATTTATCATCTGCAAAAACAGTTGAAGATTTCCAGAATATCTTAAATCGACGTTTCCAAAGTGGTACGTTGGCGTGGATTTCTAATGTGATGAACCAAGATCTCAGAAACCATCCTATGCATCCTTCTCGTGGTTACCAATGGTCATCCCAATTTAAAGTAGGCTTATCAATCGGTACTCCAGGAACTCATGAACCAAATTCGCAAGCAGCACCTGCTGTTCTTAACAAATTTGGTTTTGTTAAGTTTGAAGGCGATGCAACATGGTATACACCACTTATCGGTGAAAGTGATTTAGTTCTTTGCCTCCATGGACATGTAGGTGTTGTACATCAATTTAATAATCACACTATACCTTATCGTGAACTTTTCCACGTGGGTGGTCCTGCAACAGTTCGTGGTTTTGTGTTTGGTCAAATCAGCCCTATATTCCAAGGAAATTCAATTGGTGCACGTAAAGCATTTTGGAATAATATTGAGCTTATCTTCCCCATCAATCCAGATTTTTCAATCAAGGGAGCCATATTCTATGATGGTGGTGCTGGTTGGGATACGCCTGATGCTGGTCAGATTACACAACCAGAGCTTCTATTTAATAATCACTTTCATTATCGCCATGCTATTGGTGTGGGCTTGCGCATGCTTAACCCTACTCCATTACAAATCGACTGGGGTTTCAAACTTGATCGCAATAAAAAGATGGGCGAAAGTGTAACTGAAATTCATTTCACGATGAATCACAACTTCTGATCTTGTCACTTATAGAAAAATCTCTGTACACTTAAGTCAGAAAATTAAGCACAGGATTTTGATATGAAAAGACAAACGTTTATCTTCATTTTTATTTTTGCGCATATAATGTTTGCAAGCCTGCAAATATATAAGCAAAACGAATTTACTCAACGTGCATATGAGCATCAAAGAAAACAGCGCACACTAGAGGAACTCGTTGAAAAAAGAAATGATCTTAAAAATAAAAAGTGTGCACTTGCAACGCACGTCGATATTAAACGATTTGCACAATCTGTTGGGCTCGAGCCAATCAGCATAACTAAACAAGTAAAAAAATTAGACGTTAACAAAAAAATGGATACGCATGACAGCAGATTATAAAATAAGAACAATTTTCGTATTTCTGATCTTTTGCTCATTATATTCTATTGTCCTATTTAATCTTTATTCTATACAGATCAAGCAGCACAACTTTTTTGTAGACCTTGCCCAAAAACAATACAATGTTTCTGTAACCACCATGCCACCCCGTGCAGAAATATATGACCGAGACATGCGTCCTATTGCCCTTAACCAAGATAATCTGTCAGCTTTTGTTCTCCCTAAAGAAATAAAAAATCCAAAACAATTGAAAGCGTTTGTAAAACAACATTTCCCACAAGCTTTTAAACGCATAACACGCACTGATACACACTTTGTGTATCTCAAACGCAGACTAACACCACAAGAACTTCATCTTATAAATAATAGTGGTATTGAAGATATCCATCTTCTTAAAGAACCAAGTCGTTATTATCCAAATCATGCGCTGAGCCACATTGTGGGAATTACTGATATCGATAACAATGGCTTATTTGGTATAGAACAACATTACAATGAACAGCTTGCAGGAAAACCTACTACACATAGCCTGGAACGAGACGCACGATCAGGCCATTTCTATTTTAGAAAAGAAACAAAAATTGCAGGGCATGACGGAAAGCCCATCAGATTAACTATCGACAATGATCTACAATTCTTGGCTTATGAAGAATTACAAGCAACGGTAGAAAAATTTGAAGCTCGTGAAGGTTATGCATTGGTTCTAGACCCTGATACGGGTGAAATAATCGTTATGGCCTCTTATCCTGCTTGTAATCCGCATGATACAGAAACTATAGATTTACAACTTACGAAAAATAAATGCGTCACCGAAGTACATGAACCTGGTTCGGTTATGAAAGTCTTTTTAGCACTAGCAGCGCTTGAAGAAAATGCCGTCACAGCAGATGAACTTATCGATTGCGGCAATACTAAAGAAGGCACTGTTAATGGCGTTAAATTCAGCACTGTGCATGCAGATGGTGTTATACCTTTTTCAGATGTTATTGCACATTCAAATAATTTTGGTGTAGCAAAAGTAGCTCTACGCCTGGGGCCAAAACTGTACGATCATTACCAACGTTTAGGATTTGGTCAAAAAACCAAACTCAATTGGCCCGGAGAACAAAAGGGATTTGTAAATGCCCCACATAACTGGTCACGACCTTCTATTATTTCACTTTCATTTGGTTATGAAATCACTTGTTCGTTGCTGCAATTGGCATTAGCATTTGCAATCATGGCAACCGATGGACGTCCTGTGCAACCAACTATCATTTATGATGAATCACGCATAGTAACACCTGCAAAGCCAATCTATTCGCATGAAGCGATTGAAACAATGCGTGATATTTTAGAAAAAACAGTTGCATCTGGAACCGGCAAACGTGCTGCTATTAAAGGTTATAAGGTACTGGGGAAAACGGGGACTGCGCGCATGGTTGTCGATGGTCAATATTCTGATCACACTATCTATACATTTGCAGCCATTGTTGAAAAAGGGTCGTATAAACGCGTTATAGTTACTTTTGTTAAAGACTCAACAAAGAAACGTATCTATGCTGATACAGTAGCAGCGCCACTGTGCGAAAAAATAACAGAACAAGTTCTTATGCATGACAAAATTCTTTAGGAAATACTATGAAGATTTCATCTGATATATTTATCCCAGCCGATGTTCCTGCACTACATGAACGTGATTATCGCGAGAATATGGATGCGATAACTCACGGTAGCGGCAATCTTATGCTTTTTGCATGTGATCAAAAAATTGAACATCTTAATGAAGACTTTTATGGCAAAGGTATCCCTGCAGAATCGAATGACCCTGAGCGTTTATTTAAAATTGCTTCTTTGGGCCGCATTGGTGCGTTTGCCTCACAATTAGGTCTCATTGCACGTTGGGGCAAAAAATATAATAACGTTAATTATATTGTGAAAATTAATAGCAAAAGCAATTTAGTAAAAACTGAACAGCGCGATCCTATGAGCTCTTTGTTATGGTCAGTGAACAACGTGATCAGTTTCAAAAAAAATTCTAAGCTCGCTGTTCGCGGCATTGGACTCACGTTGTATTTAGGAAGTGAATATGAATCAGAAATGCTTGCTCAAACCGCTCAAGCAATTTTCGATGCACACCAAGCTGGTCTTGTAACTGTTGTGTGGATGTATCCACGTGGTATAGCCGTTACAGATGAACATGATGGTGCTTTAATTGCAGGAGCAGCAGGCGTTGCTCACGCACTTGGAACTGATTTTGCAAAAATAAATCCGCCTACCCCTAGTCATAAAAAAACAACTGCACAATGGTTAGCTGTTGCAGCTCAAGCAGCTGGCAACACTAAACTTATTTGTTCTGGTGGCAAAACGGTTAATGAAAAAAAGTTCTTACAAGAACTGCATGATCAAATTCATATTGGGAAAACAGCTGGCAATGCTACAGGCCGCAATATTCATGGACATACATTAGAAAAAGCTATTGCTATGACCAAAGCAATATCAGCAATCACAATAGATGGCAAAACAGTTAAAGAAGCAGAAAAGTTATTATAAAAAAGGAAATATTTATGTGCTTTTCACCAACAGCAAGTTTTCTGGCCTCAGGATTACTCACCATTATCGGTGCATTGTGCTTACGCACCATGCCTTCAAAAAAATATTTTATGATAGCGATCATTCCACTCATGTTTGCTGTTCAACAAGCAGCAGAAGGAATTGTTTGGTTGACTATTGGATGTTCAGAACATGAAGCATTAATGAATACTGCTATTCATATATTTCTTTTATTCGCAGTCACCGTATGGCCATTATGGATACCATTTACCGTATGGATGCTTGAAAAGAATAAACATCGTGCACAGCTACTGCTAGCTCCTTTAATTGCTGGCATTTGTTTTATCAGCACAACAAAGATCATGATGCTTACACATCCGAATGCACATATCACAGCAGATATAGTTAATTGCCATATCGTCTATTCATCGCTCGATCAACTTTCAGTTTACTTTATGCCCTTGCTTTTTTTGTATGCATGTGCGGTTATTGCACCTTTTTTTATTTCAACCATCAAACATATTTGGATGTTTGGATTGCTCATTCTTGCGAGCTTAATAGCAACATACATTATCTGGTATGAATTCTTGGGCTCAGTATGGTGTTTCTTTGCCGCATTAATAAGCATGTCGTTATGGTATTTTTTATACGCGCAAAAAAATTAGTTTATTTTTTTTGATACCTTATCAATCAACTTCACAATTTCTTTATTGCCCTGCCTTTTAGCGTAATAGCGTGCAGTATGCCCACGGTCAATCATATTAACTTTAGTAACATCTGCGCCAGCTTCAATAAGAAGCTCAACAACACTCATTTGCCCATTGTGTGCAGCGATCATTAATGGCGTCCAACCTTCAAATGCATCATGTTTGTTAACATCTATGCCACTGTTAATAAGTTCTTTTATTATTTCTAAAGAACATCTGTTATTGATCGCGTAGGTTAACAATGGTTGTATGCGTACACGTGGTTTGATTTTAATATCAGCATCAACAAATTCATTAACGTTTGCACCCGCTTCTATAAGTAGGCGTACAGCTTCAACAGACCCACTGTCCAATGCATAGGCCAATACGGGGCGACCCCAGTATGGTTGATCATGGGAGGTAATAAAATTAACATCTGCCTTTGCTTCAATCAGTTTTTTCATGATTTCGATATTAGCTTTTTTTGCTGCAAGCATGAGAGGAGATTCGCCATAATCGATACCATTTTCAGGGATTTTGTCAGCAGTCGATTCATTAACATTTGCACCTTGTGCAATTAGCTCTTCTACTTCTTTAACTGATCCTTTCTTGACAGCAGTAATCAATGGTTTTTTTTCTTGATTGTTCATATGATGCAAAAACAATCCACACATCAATCCAATCAATAACTTCATAGTATCACCCTTTAAGTTTTGCCAGCCTTTTAGCTGCGTTGGTTAAAGATTGCGCGTTTTTATCAATTCCTTTCCAAGCATCTCCACGTTCTTTTAATCGTTTGAAAACTGTTTTAATTGTATACCGTTGTGAATTAAAGTTTCTCTCTTTTATTTCGTCCCATTCAACAGGTGTTGCTACAGGAGCCTGGGGATATGCACGTATTGCAAAAGGCGCAACGCCCGTTGCTGCATATGAGTTTCGAATCGTATCTATAAATAATCTTTTACCTCGTGCTGTCTTGCGTGTTTGGATAGTCAGTTCTTTAGGGTGTTGTTGTGCCAAATATTCTGCTACATCACGTGCAAAACCACGAACCCACTCAAACTCATACTGGCGTTTTAAAGGAACCACTACATGCACACCACGGGATCCTGTGGTCATGATAAAAGGTTCTAAATCTAATGATTCCAAAACTTTTTTCATTTCAAAAGCAGTTTCTTTAACAATGCCAAAATCATGATCAGATGGATCTAAATCAAAAATAAGGCGGTCAGGATAATTGAGCCTGTCATATTTACTCAACCATATATGTGGCGTTAAACATCCATAATTTGCTAAATAGACAATGGTTGCTGCATTTTGGCACACAGCTTGATAAAGATATCCCCCTTCTTTTTCTACTTTCACACGTTTAATCCATGATGGAAAAAAATCAGGAACATCTTTGTGATAAAAATGTTCTTCATGGATGCCATTGGGATATCTAAGCATAGTAATAGCTCTATCTTTAATGTAGGGGAGCATGGTTGAGGAAATGTTGTAGTAATAATCTATAACATCACGTTTAGGAATTTTAGTTTCAGGAAATAAAATTTTATCTGGGTTGGTAATTGCAACCGTATATTTTCCTACTTTAAGTGAAAGTTTCGCGTTTTTTTCACCCTTCATATTCCTCTCCTGATTCAGCTATTTGTTTAATCGTTCTGCCACTTAATGCTGATTTAGTCATAGATTTAATAGGTTTGCCCGCATATCTATCATTCATTTTTAAGAATAACCAATAATATTCGCCCGTTTCTTTTCGTGTTGTTCTTATCAGTGCATAGCCACCTTTTAATTTTTTCCCTGTAAGAGCAATTTCTATGCGCCCGCGTTTAACGCATTGATCCATGGGCATAAGTTTGCCATTTACTTCTTTAATATTTTCATAGGTACCGATATCCCACACCATAACGGTACCACCTCCATAATGACCTTTAGGAATTACACCTTCAAAATGCGCGTATTCCATAGGATGATCTTCTGTTGGTACTGCTAAATGTTTTTCTTTAGGATTTGTTGAAATGCCTTTGGGAATAGCCCATGATTTAAGCACTCCATCAACTTCAATGCGAAAATCAAAATGCAAATGACTTGCATGATGTTCTTGTATTACAAAAATAGGAAACTTTGATTTTTTTATAGATCCACGGGGTTCAGGAGTTTGGGCAAACTGTCTCTTTTTTCTATATGGTGCTAATTTTCCATTTTTGCGTGGCATGCTATTCTCCTGTTTTATTTGTTTCTACTTTATCCTATTAAACTTGCAAGCTGTGCCGCAAGAGATAGGAAATCACTTGTTTTTAACACTGCTCTATCATAAGCTAGTGGATACATTGGGGTGTTTTAAGTTAAAAAGGTTTTTGAATGAAGAAGGTTCTTCTAGTTGGTGCACTTCTTTTAGTGAACATACGTGCATTTGCTGCTGATGCAGGACTTGATCCTGGCTCTATTCCATTAGATGGGATTTCCCAGACATTCATGTTCACTCATCCAGCAACATTTGATGTTGCACGTGAACAAGCAATGTGGCATAACTTTATTTATAACAAGCGGGGACCATTGCAAGGTGCACTGCAAGTTATCCCTTTCTTTCAAAAATCAATTGTTTCTGACAACGTAGTTAATAGACAGGCAGGTTATTTCATGCCTACCTGCGTATCTCAAATTGTTATTGCTGGAGATGCGACCGGCATGAATCTAACCAGAGACGTACGTGCTGAATGGCTTGGCTTGCCAAGCAATTTTAGTGGTATTATGAAGTTAACACCTGAACAAACTCAATATGGCGCTATTATTGAATACAACCAAAGTGTTTCACGCTTTACGGAAAACCATTTCTTTGATTATTTTTGGGTTAGTTTTACTATGCCCATCCAAACGGTTAAAAATAATCTTAATATTCGCCAACAAGAAGTTGAAAATCCAGGAACATCTCAAACACCTGCTCATCCCAATGATATCATCGAAGCTTTTGTTCAACCCGAATGGGAATTTGCAAAAATTAATGGTGAGATGAAAGAATCTGGTATCGGTGAATGTAAATTTAAGCTTGGCGGAGTTTTATATGCAGAAGATGGCTTTGAAGTAGATTTTTATGAGCTTCTTTCGATACCGACCAGCAGTAAACAAGATCCACGATTTCTTTTTAGTCCTTATTTATCAAACAATAAACACTGGGTAATTGGATCAGGCGTCAATTTTCAATTCCCTTTGACGCGAGCACAAGCACACTGCCCATTCTTATTCTTTTTCAATATCGAACATCAGTT